>NZ_JAFQQZ010000044.1 GCF_017410345.1 Methanobrevibacter sp. | reverse complement strand
TTATTTTTTTAAAAAAAGAAAAGAAGAATAGCTATTTAAAATAGCTATTGATTTATTTTTTATCTATTTTTATTTTACCAACTATTCCATAAAGATAGCTGGTTTATAAGGCATTGCATTTCTTGCCTTGTTTTGTGGGTCGTAGCTGTCATCGGTATGAATGATGACTTCTGAGTCAACTTCAGCTTCGATGAAGTCCTTTGCATCATTGAAGATGGTAGCTTCATCGATTTTACCAATGTATCTGGTTTTGGTCATTTCTCTAGAGATTTTCTTTGCAACATTTGCTATCTCTTTCTTGTCATCATAGATGTTTTGACCGATTGCTCTTCCCATGATCTGGCCGATGTCAGGTTTTCCGACTTCATCAGCTATTTTATATAAGTCCCATTTCCAATCAGGAGCCAAGTAAATGTGGATTTTTTCAGGGTCTGTGTCCACAATGTTCTTGATCTCATTTATGTCCTTGACAATGTTTTGAACAAGGGATTCAGATCTTTCAATCTCTTCGCTGATTAAGTTTTCATCATATTCCGGCCACTTAGCAAATGAAACGAATCCTTCGCCGCCGAATTTACTCCAAAGCTCTTCAGAGGTGTGTGGAGTGAATGGAGCAAGCAATCTGATCCAGTTGCTTAAGACAGTGGACAATACATAGACTACAGCAGGGTCCTTCTTGTCTACAAGGTCTTTGACTCTGTACATATAGTGGTCCAAGTCCTTTTTAAGAAGGAACAATGCATGCTGCAATGCTTGTCTGGTTTGGAAGACTTCAAGTGCTTCGGTAGCTTCCTTGATATGGACATTCAATTGATTGATCATCCATTTGTCAATGCTACGCTCGAGAGCAACTTCTTTAATATCGGATAAGTTTAATTTCTCTCCTTTGATGTCTTCGACCTTTTGTGCGAATTCCCTGAACCATTCGAGTCTCCTTTGGGTTCCTCTAACTTCCTTTTCTCTCCAATCGAAGTCTTGCCATGGTTCAGCTGATGCCATCAGGAAGAGTCTTACAACGTCTGCGCTGTATTGTTCGATTGCATCTGCAAGGAGAATCACATTACCTTTTGATGAGGACATCTTGTTTCCTTCAAGGAGTCCCATACCAAATACAACGGTTCCTTTTGGCCATTTCTCTTCAGGATAGATAGCTGCGTGGGTGAACATGAGGAAGCTTAAGTGGTTTCCTACAAGGTCCTTTGCAGACAATCTCCAGTCAAGAGGATACCAGTAGTTGAATTCAGCTTGAATCTCATCTACAATCTCAGGGGCAACGGTGATTTCATCGCTGTCCACACCTAAGAATACCTTTTCAAAGAATGCTTCATTCAAGTCTTCAGGGTCCATGTCCTTAAGGTATTTTGCAATGGTATAGTAGGACATGTACATTGTTGAGTCTGATAAAGGTTCGATAAGCCATTGTTCGTCCCAAGGAACTCTGGTTCCAAGTCCCACTCTTCTGGAGCATGCCCAATCGTCAAGCCAGTTGAGGTAGTATTCAAAGTTGGAGCGAATCTCTTCAGGAATGATGGTTTCCTGTGCAAGGACCTTTTGGGTCTTTTCGGTCCATTCCTCATCACCGTATCTGATGAACCATTGGTCATCCATGACCTTGACTACACATTTGTTACCGCATCTGCAGATTACAGGCCTTTCAGCAAAGTCGTACATGATGTCTGCACTACCTGCTTCAATCATGTCCGCCTTGATTTCATCTCTGATATATGCGACTCTTTTTCCTGCATACTTTTCAATGTGGTCGCTTATGTATCCTTTGCTGTGTTCCGCTTTGTACAATTCATCGGTTGCATCCTGCACTTTAGGGTCGTTCTGGTTTTCAATTCCCATTCTTTCAACGACTTCAACAGCTGGGAACTCTCCGTATCCTTTTACGGTTACAACATTCAAAGGCTCTGCTTTTGCAACTTCATCTGCAATGTCAAATTCCTTGATTAAATCGGCATTTTCCTTCAAGTCTCTAAGTGCGATATAGTCGGCAGGTGCGTGAGCAGGTACGGAGAATACTGTCCCTGAACCGTATTCAGGGTCTACAAAGCTTGCAGGGAAGATTGGCAATGGCTCTCCGTTAAGCGGATTCTTGACATATTTTCCAATGAGTGGTTTAGGGTCAATGTCGCCGATGATTTCCAAGTCATGCTGGTTGGAAAGGTTTAGGAAAGCTTCATTGCTTATTATCCATCTTTCACCTTCGTTGACTCCGGATTTCACTTCAACTTCAATGTAGTGAACCTCTGGGTTCAACCATACGTTTGTTGCAGCAAAGATGGTTTCCGGACGGAAGGTTGCCGGTACGATGTATTGTTTAGGTGAAACTTCAAATTTGATTAATGTCAATTCGTTTACCCCTACACCTTCACCTTCCAAGAGGTCGTGATCCCCTACAGGGTTTTCATCGTGAGGACAGTATTTCACAGGGTGTTCGCCTTGCTTGATCAATCCTAAGGACTTAAGCTTTTTGGCTTGCCATGTGATGAATTTCTTGTAAGTAGGGTCGATGGTTCTGAATTCCCTTCTCCAATCGATGGAATAACCCATATCATCCATAACGGTGTGGTATTCGTTACTGAAGTATTTTACGATGTTTATAGGGTCTTCCAATTTCGGAAGGGTGTCATGAGGAACCTTGTGAACCCTTTCGTATAGGTCAAGGGTCCATGGATCTTTCCTTTTGATTCTGTCTGCAATACCTATAACAGGGGCACCGGTTACGTGCCATGCCATAGGGAATAATACATTGTAGCCTTCCATCCTTTTGAATCTTGCAAACACATCAGGAACGGTGTAGGTTCTACCGTGTCCAATGTGCATAGCTCCACTTGGATATGGATAAGCCACTGTTAAGAATAATTTTTCTCTTTCATCAGGGTCTGATTGAAACAGCTTTTCATCTCTCCAGATTTTCTGCCATTTCTTTTCGATTTCATTATTAGTCACTAAATCACCATTTTGATTTTTTGATAATTGGATAATTGTAAATTATAATTTAAAAATTAGTAGAATAATTTATAAATCATATTAATTTATATTTATTATTTTTATTAAATATAAAATTTTCATATCTTTTTCTTGAAAAACTGGTTTTTAATTTATTTTTTAGGAAAACTTTTAAGGTAACTTTCCACTTAAAAAAAAGATAAACTTTATATGTAAGAAGAATAAAATAACTTATTGTTACTAAAACTTTTTAGTAAAGATTTCAGATTAAAAAAACAGAATAAAGATTATCATATAATAAAATCCTTAGGAGGGATTATATGGCATTTAAAGATATTTTCAAATTCAAGCAAGGCGAAACCACTTTCATATTTGTAGGAGGTAAAGGTGGAGTTGGAAAGACTTCCATCTCTTCAGCCACTGCATTGTGGTTGTCTAATCAAGGCAAAAAGACATTAATCGTATCAACCGATCCCGCTCACTCATTATCAGATTCACTTGAAGTGACAATCGGACATTATCCGGTTCAAATCAATGAAAACCTATATGCTGTTGAAATTGACCCAGACAAGGCAATGGAAGAAAAGCAAAGGGCTCTTGAAAGTCAAAAATCCATGGCAAATCCAGACCAATTGTTCGGTCTTGACTTCTTAGGTGAGCAGATGGATTTGGCTTCAGCTTCTCCTGGTGCCGATGAGGCTGCAGCATTTGAGGTCTTCCTCTCTGTAATGACTTCCAATGAGTATGATGTAGTTGTATTTGACACTGCACCGACCGGCCACACATTGAGATTGCTTTCATTCCCAGAGATCATGGACTCCTGGGTAGGAAAATTGATGAAGGCAAAGGCAAAATTAGGCACTGCAGCGAATGCGTTGAAGAACATCATTCCATTCATGGGGGCAGATGAGGACTTCCAATCAAGCAAGGAATTGGAAGAGACCAAAAAGCAAATCGACATGGCTAAAGCTGTACTCTCAGACCCTGATAGAACCACATTCAAAATGGTGGTGATTCCAGAGGAAATGTCAATCTATGAGTCAGAAAGAGCCATTGAAGCGTTGAACAAGTATGACATCACAACTGATAGCATAATTGTAAATCAGGTGATGCCGGACATTTCAGACTGTGACTTCTGCCATTCAAGATATATGTTGCAGCAAAAACGTTTAGCTTTAATCGATCAAAAGTTCGCAGACCAAGTTGTTGCTCAAGTTCCTTTATTCAAGGATGAGGTTAAAGGACAAGAGAAATTGTTAAAATTAGCTGAAATCCTATATGAAGGAAAGGACAATGATGAAGTTCAACAGAATGTAATCCAACTATGATTACATTCTTTAATTTTCTTTTTTTATTTTATTTCACTTCTTTACACAGACAGAATTTACATGTAAAGTAGTCTTTAGACCTATTTTTCATCTCTTCCCTTATGTCACAGTAATAGTTTATTTTCCCATCTTCCTCTTTTGTAAAAACAGTTTTACCATCTCTGAAATCCATTCCCACTGGATGCAATGGCTTTTTGGCAATGAGACTTAAATAAACGCATATGTAGGTGATGAATCTTTTGAATGTGTCTTCGCTTTCAGGTGAGCATCCATCAAAGAACTTGGCTATTTCATCTTTGATTTCCTCTATCAATCTATCTGAAATTTCAACATTTTTATCCTCCTTAATGTCCAATGCCATGATTTCGTAATAGTTTTCAATATTGAATGCTGAAACCTGCTTTGATATCGGATTTATGTCTTTTTCTTTTATTTTCCCTTCCAGATACTTGATGTCGTAATCCTTGATGTTTTCCTTGATTTCTGCAAGTAAGTCCTGTGATTTCATTTCAATTCCCCATATCTAAAGCATTCATGAATGTGATTGTTGATTACTCCAATTGATTCAAGATAGGAGTAGATTATTGTGGTTCCAACGAATTTCATTCCCCTTTTCTTCAAGTCCTTAGCTATTCTGTCTGAAAGGGGAGAGTTGGTGAGATAGTTCTCTTCAGTATCCATCAAAATCTTATTTTCTGTAAAGTGCCAGATGTAGTTGGAGAATGAGCCGAATTCATTTTGTATTTCCATGAATATGTTTGCATTGTTGATTGCAGCATTAATCTTTCCCTTATGTCTTATGATTCCTGCATTGTTTCTAAGCTCTTCTATTTTTTCTTCGTCGTAAGCAGCTACCTTTTCAACGTCAAAGTTATCAAAAGCTTCTCTGAAGTTCTCTCTTTTCTTCAGTATTGTAATCCATGCAAGTCCCGCTTGAAATGATTCAAGCACTAGCAGTTCAAAGAGGTCCTGATCATCATATGTTGGAACTCCCCACTCCTCGTCATGGTATTTCACATAGATTTCCTCTACATCTTCAGCCCAAGAGCAACGTCTTTTTGTCATGGAATCACTTTTTTTATTTTATTTAAAATATGTTTTTAGAATTATTTTAATTTATCTTTTGATTTCTTATTTTAGAAAAATTTTTTAAAAATTATTTATACTAAAAAATTATAATGATAATTATATGTTGGTTAATGCAGATTTACATACTCACAGCTGCTTCTCAGCAGCCACTTCAAAGGATATGGTAATAAACAATATAGCTCCAAAGTCCCATGAGAAGGGATTGAATCTGGTTGGAACCGGAGATGCCTTTCATCCCAAATGGCTGGATATCATAGAGGAAAGCACTGAGTATAAGGGAGATGGGATATACTCACACAAGGATTGTGACTTCATTTTGACAACAGAGGTTGAGGCCCAACACAAGATTCATCACGTTATAATAATCCCCAACATAGAGGCTGCTAGAGAACTGTCTCAAAAATTGGTTTCTCCAAACAAATACATTGATGGAAGGCCAAGAAGCCCCTTAAGCGGAGCGGAGCTTCTTGAGTTTGTGAAGGAGTATGACTGCATGATAGGCCCTGCCCATTCATTCACTCCTTGGACAGGAATGTACAAGACCTATGACAGCATTTATGATTGTTATGAAAAGGCGCCAGATTTTGTTGAATTAGGGCTTTCTGCAGACACTGACATGGCAGATACCGTTAAGGAATTGTCTGACTTTGTATTCCTGACCAATTCCGATGCCCATTCACCATGGCCTCACAGGTTAGGCAGGGAATTCAATCAGATAGAGATGGAAGACATATCATATACATCACTTCAAGATGCATTGAAAAAGAAGAATGTCAAGGCGAATTACGGACTTCTTCCGAATTTGGGAAAGTATCACATGACCGCATGCACCAAATGCTATAAGATCATAGATCCGGATATTGCAAAAGAGAAAAAGATGAAATGTTCCTGTGGCGGCAGGATCAAGAAGGGGGTTGACTACAGAATCAGTGAAATAGCGGACTATAAGGAACCTCACCATCCAAGCCATAGGCCTCCATATGTTCATCTGATGCCTCTTGCCGAAATAATCAGCATGATCTATGATAAGGGAATCACCACCAAGACAGTTCAGGGGATTTGGCAGAAGCTGATTGATTCATTTGGTCCTGAAATCGATGTATTGATTAGCACTCCACTTGAGGACATTTCAAAAATAGATGAGAATGTGGCTCTTGGAATAGAAGGATTCAGGAATAAGACATTGAATGTCATTCCTGGTGGCGGAGGAAAATATGGTGAGATATCCTTTAAAGAGGAATTTAAAAAAGAGAAAAAGTCAGAGAAAATACTCACACTTGATAATTTCTAATTAATTTTCTAATCTTTTTTTAATTTTAAAGTTTGTTAAATCAGTATTTTACCTTTTTTTATTAATTTTTTTAAACTTATTAAAAATAGCATAAAAAGCAGGCTTGGCGGGATTTGAACCCGCGGTCTTTAGATTAGGAGTCTAACGCCTTATCCAAACTGGGCTACAAGCCTATCCAACTAAACTTCTTAAGATATCTTAAGTAGTCATCCTGTTTAATTTCGATAAAACTAGTTAAAAATAGTAATAGAGCGGACCCGCCGGGATTTGAACCCGGGACCTTCGGATTAGAAGTCCGACGCCCTGTCCAGCTAGGCTACGGGCCCTACATACAACATTATATTTTATGTTTATTATGATATATAAAACTATCGTACAAATATTCTTTTTTTAAATCATCAATTCTAATTGTTTATTTTAGAAAAATATTTTTCTTAAAATGAAAATAAAAAAGAAAATAAAAACTAAAAATTAAATTAAAGATAATTTAATTTTATAGTGTTTATTGTTGTTTTCCAGTTAAAACTGTTTTTATTGAATTTTATTTTTTTAATCTATTGGCTGCTAGTCTTATTGCTGGTTTTGTTAGAGTCTGTTGAGTTAGAGGTTTTGTTGTCCCCTTCATCAGGTACGACTTCATCACTCCAAGCACCTTCCAGCACTGTTCCGGTACCAGATCCAACAAGTACATAACCGGTACGGCCTTTAGCATCCTTTAAAAGACAAGTGTAATATCCATTAGGATTGTATTTTACACTGTAACACCAGGAACCTTCCCATCCTTCACCTTCAGCTATCTTTTTAGCCTTTTCAGGGCTAACATTATGTTTGGTTGAAGAACTTGAACTGCTGCTACTACTACTTGAACTTGAACTGCCGGATCCACTGCTTGCGCTGGTTCCAGTGCCAGTTCCAGAGTCTGTTCCCTCTAGGCCAGTAGAATTATTTCCTATTCCTGTGTTGCCTTGTTCATCAGGTGTAAAACCTGAAAGGTCGTTAAATACAGTATTGCTATCGTTTGTTAATCCATATGCAGTTACTCCTGCAGCAATACATAAAACAATAACAACAGAAATAATAATGCTTGTATTGTCCATATTTCCACCTCTTTTAGAATATTTTAAAAAAGATTTGAATATTTTTATAATTTTTTATGAATATAATATTTTGTCTCTCATCATCAATCGTCTTAAATTGATAATATAGTATTTATTTTAGTAAAGCTACATTATAAATTTATTTGTTTTTATGAATTTTTCAATTTCAAAAATAGATTTTATAATGTAGTAAAGATTCTTTTTAAAAAAAGTCAAGAAAAAAGTAAAAAGTAAGGAATATATTTGAGAATATTCCTTAAGGTAAATTAGATTATACTTTTCCTAAGTTTTCACCGGTGTAACTAATTCCAATTGCATCAACGACGTCCCCAGTAGAGTTTGAAATATAGCATATGTATTGGGTTCCGTCATCTTTAACGTTGCTGACATATGCTCCTGCCTCACCAATAAAACCAGAAGCAATTGTTTTAGCTTGGGCAGGACTTATTTTGTTGGTGTTTTGGCCTCCGCCAGTTCCATTTCCACTTGAGCCAGAGCCTGAGCCAGAGCCGGACCCTGAACCTGAGCCGGATCCGCTTCCTCCGGTATTGGTTCCACCGCTGGCGCCATTGCTGCCGGAACTTGATCCTGAAGAAACGTCTGCACCAGTTCCGTCATTTCCATCAGTGCCAAATATATCGCCTAATCCATTGCCATCAGAGCTTGAACTGTCTGGAGAGAATCCAGTCAAATCATTGAAAACTGCATTATCGCCTTCACTGATTCCATATGCAGTTACTCCTGCAGCGATACATAAAACAATAATTACAGATATGATTATGTTTGAATTGTCCATTCTTTCACCTCCTTTATTTGGAAGAATTATTTCTATAAATTTGAATAATTGATATTTTATTTTAATTGAAGTTTGAAAAAACTTTACAATTGTATATTATTATTGTTCATTATATTAAATATATCTTTTCCTAAAATTTTTTCAAGATTTTTTAGCATTTTCATTAAATTTCTTCAAGATTTTTCAGCATTTCCCTTAAAATTTTTTCAAGGAAAAGACATCATTTTTCATATGAATTTAAGTATTACTCATTATTTTTCAATTATTACTTTTGATTGGAAATTGTTCCTATGATTAGAAAATTCGACTTGTGATTTTTATAGATTTTTCTTCAATTTTTTTCAATTTTCACATATTTTTTTAGATTTTTTAAAAATATTTTTTCATTGGAAAAGTAATACTTTTTAAATCATAGTTAATAAAAATTCAAAAAATTTATCATTGCCTATTTATCATGATTAATCATTTTTATTTTTTTGCTTAACCTAATTAATCTTTTCTATCTATTCGCTATGAGGCCCTATTTTAAAATTTTTTTTAATTCTTAACGAATTTTTGATTTTTTGCCGAAATTTAGGTCAACCTAACAAATAAACCTATATAAATGTTTCTTTTTGATTTTAAAAGGTTAATTTATATTAAACTAGTATTATATATTATTAATGTTAGTTTCTAACTTTTAAAATTTTAAATAAAATAAGAGGTGACACATTTGAGCGATAAAATAGTTATATCCCCAACATCTCGTCAAGAAGGTCATGCGGAATTAGTCATGGAAATTGACGATGAAGGGATCGTTACCAAAGGTAGATACTTCAGTATCACACCTGTCAGAGGCTTAGAGAAAATGGTTACAGGTAAAGCACCTGAGACTGCACCAGTTCTTTGTCAAAGAATCTGTGGGGTATGTCCAATTCCTCACACAATGGCATCCGCTGAAGCTATGGATGACTCTTTAGGCATTGAAATTCCAAAGGCAGCTGCATTGTTAAGAGAATTAACAATCTCCGCTTCCAACTTGAACAGTCACGCAATTCACCATTTCTTGGTCGCTCCTGACTTTGTACCAGAAGATCTTTTCAAGACTGCAGTAGACAGTGTTGGAACAATTAGGAAAAACGCACAATATGTTGTAGATATGGTAGCTGGTGAAGGTATCCACCCATCTGATGTAAGAATCGGTGGTATGGCAAGAAACCTTTCTGAACTTGCACGTAAGAAATTATACACCAGAATGAAAGCATTAGTCCCAGTAGTAGACAATCACGTTGAATTGATGACTAACTTAATCCTCGAAAAGGACATTCCTGAAGGATTAGGTGCTATTACTGCTCCTGTATTTGCAAGTGATGTCGTTTACGGTAAAAGAGAATTCTTCGATCTTGACAGATTCACTGAAATCGTACCAGAATTATGGTATGATGACCCAGAAATCGGTAAAAGAGCTTGTACTACTGTACCATTATACGATGGTTTAAATGTAGAAACTGGTCCTAGAGCAAGATTAGATAAATTCCAAGGCTACAAAGAAAAAGGTGTTGTAGCTCAACACTTAGCTAGAGCTCGTGAAATGAAAACTTACCTTTCCAGAGCTATTGCTATCTTAGATGAATTAGACACTGCTGCTAATACCCTCGCAGATTTCGACCCAAGAGGAACCAACAAATTAGGTATCGGTGTAGTTGAAGCTCCTAGAGGAACTGATATTCACATGGCACAAGTAAAAGACGGTAAAACCGCTTTCTACAGTGCATTAGTACCAACTACTTGGAACATCCCAACTATGGGTCCTGCAACTGAAGGATTCCATCACGAATGGGGACCTCACGTAATCAGAGCTTACGACCCATGTTTATCTTGTGCAACTCACGTAATGGTAGTTGACGACGAAGATGGATCAGTTGTTAAAAACGAAATGGTGAGAATTTAATTATATAGATTTTAATAGAGAGGAATAATATGCCTTATGATGCAGGAAGATTAGTTGTTGGATGCGGAAACGTCCTTTTTAAAGATGACGGATTCGGTCCGATGGTTATACATGCTATAGAAGATTACTTTAAGGAAAACGATTTGGAAATGCCTGAAGACACTCAGTTCATTGACGCAGGAACCGGCGCAACCCACTTCATCTTTTCCATGCCTGATGACAATTGGAAAAAGATAATTGTGGTTGATGTTGTAGAGTGGAATGCGGAACCAGGAACACTTAGACTTTTCAGCCCTTATGACATGCCAAAAGGAAAATATGAGAACGCTCATACCTGGCCGGTTGAAGAACCGCTTCATGATTTGGCTGACAGAGGCATTGAAGTGGTAATCGTAGGATGCAAACCAGGAGAAATCACTGCACCAGATGTAGATATGGGCTTAACAGAGCCAGTGGAGGCAGCTATTCCAAAAGCTATTGAAATGATATTAAATGAACTTTAAAGGGGTTTAGCAATGCTTGATGGATTAAAAAATAAATTAAGAAAATTTTTAGGCCTTGAAGCTAAACCGGACGCAGAAGATGATGAAGCAAAAGCTAAATTGAAACAAGAAATGAAAAGCGAAGTTGAAGCTCAATCAAAGCCGGCTGAAGAAGCTAAAAAAGCGGCAGACGCTGCAGCTGAAGAAGAGGCTAAAAAACAAGCAGAATCATCTGAGCAAATAAGTAAAGAATCTTCAACACAGGAGGTTGAAAAAGTGGCTGACAAACCAAAAATAGGATATATTCACATGAGTGGTTGTACTGGAGACGGTATGTCATTAACTGAAAACTATGACATTCTCTCAACCTTACTCACTGATATGGTGGACATTGTTTACGGAACAACTTTAGTAGATTTATGGGAA
This sequence comes from Methanobrevibacter sp., assembly GCF_017410345.1. NCBI lineage: Archaea > Methanobacteriati > Methanobacteriota > Methanobacteria > Methanobacteriales > Methanobacteriaceae > Methanobrevibacter > Methanobrevibacter sp. Next base: position 121,686 of record NZ_JAFQQZ010000044.1, on the reverse strand, counting down.
ATGCCTGAAATGGATTTAGCATTAGTCGAAGGGTCTGTCTGTTTACAAGATGAACACAGTGTAAAAGAACTTATGGAACTTAGAGAAAAATCAGGATTAGTTTGCGCATTTGGATCTTGTGCTATGACTGGTTGTTTCACCCGTTACGCACGTGGTGGACAATTAGCTCAACCAAAACATGAATCATTTGTACCAATTTCTGACTTAATTAAAGTAGATTGTGCAATTCCAGGATGCCCAGCATCCCCAGAAATTATTGCAAAAGTAGTAGTTGCATTAATTAACGGTGACATGGATTACTTACAACCTATGTTAGACATGGCAGCATGCAACTTAGCATGTGGTTGTGACTTACAAACCAACATTGTAAGTAAAGCATTATGTACTGGTTGTGGAACTTGTGTATTAGCTTGTCCAACCAGAGCTCTTGAAATGGTGGAAGGTAGACCTTCCCACAACAAAAACAGATGTATTAAATGTGGTGCATGTAATGTACACTGTCCAAGAGCATGGTTCCCAGAAGAGCAAATTAAAAAAGACTTAGGATTATAGGAGGAAATAAAATGGCATTCGGTACTTATAAAGAAGTAGTATCTGCAAGAGCTACTGACAAAGCAATCCAAAAAGTCGCACAAGATGGTGGAATCGTAACCGCATTATTAACTTACGCTTTAGAAGAAAACATTATTGAAGGTGCAATCGTTGCAGGTAACACTGAAGACGCATGGAAACCTGAACCAACCATTGCAATGACTCCAGAAGAAATCATTGCAGCAGCAGGTACCAAATACACCTTCTCTCCAAACGCAATCAAAATCAAAGAAGCTGTAAGACAATACGGTCTTGAAAAAATCGGAACCGTCGGAACTCCTTGTCAAATCATGGGTCTCAGAAAAATGCAATCCTACCCATTTGCTACCAGATTCGTAGCAGATAAACTTGCTTTAATTATCGGTATTTTCTGTATGGAAAACTTCCCAAGAGATTCCTTAAAAACCTTCATCGAAGGTAAAATGAACTCTTCCTTAGAAAGCGTTAACAAAATGGATATCGGTAAAGGAAAATTCTGGATCACTGACATTGAAGGTGAATCCGGACTTGCATTAAAAGAAACCCACGGATACGAACAAGCTGGATGTAACATCTGTCTCGACTATGTTGCAGAATTAGCTGATGTATCCACCGGATCTGTAGGTTCCCCAGATGGCTGGTCCACTGTCTTTACCAGAACTGACAACGGAGCAGACATCTTTACCGCAGCTGTTGAAGCTGGAGTAATCGAAACCAAACCAATGGATGATGTAAAACCTGGTTTAGAATTACTCGAAAAATTAGCTAACGGTAAAAAGGACAAAGGTAGAAAAGAAATCGAAAGAAGAGTTAACATGGGACTCCCAAGTCCTTTCTAAACTCTCTTTTCTTTTTTCTTTTTACTTTTTTTTAAACAATTTTTAATTGTTCGTATATTTAACAACTAAATTGATTTTTTCTATTTTTTCAGATTTTAACATCTTTTTCAATAATTTTACTTTTTTTAATACTTTTTTCAAAAATTATCAAATAATTAATATATAATAAAATAAAAATTTTAATATATATAATAAATTTTATTTGTACAAAATTAAATTCAAATTTAGATTATTTGGTGAAATCATGAAAAGATTAAGTAAAATTTGCATATTATCAATCATTCTGATTATCTTAAGCATTTCATTTGCAAGTGCTTCAGAAATAGATGGTGATAATATTCAGTTTGCTGGTGATGACAACAATATTCAAGAGATGTCTATTGATGATGTTTCATTGAATGAAGAAGTGGAAGACCAGTCATCCCTCTCTAATTTCAACCAAATGTCTGATGAGAATGAAGATGATGATTTGGCTGCATATAATGGGGCTGTTGAAACTACGGATAAGGAGGTTTTATCTGCTAGTTCCAGTGGAAATGTACATGAGATAAGCCCTTCCAACTATTCAAAATACTTCAAGAATGGCTATGTGGATACAAGCATAGTCAAATCAGGGGATATCATTGATTTATCCGGCGAGTTCAAAAAGGTTAACTTTACATTCACAATTCCATGTTCAATCACAAGCAGCCAAAGAAACGCTTATCTTAATAATTGTGTAGTAAAATATGAGAATGTTAACTCCAGCATCTATTCAGACGTTTCCAATCTAAGCTTTACCGTAGACATTGAAAAGCATCCTTGCGTTTATGTGGTGTATTCAAGTCATGTGAATGTCTTTAACTGTAATGCCTATTCCACAGGCGCAAACAGTAATCCAACCCTTTTGGTAGGTTCCACCTACTGCATTATACATGATAATGTCTTTGAGACCACCTTCACCGGTTATATGAACATGTCCTGGAAACGTGCAGGAATATTGCTTGGAGAGTCTCACTACAATAACATTTATTCCAATGATGTTACAATCAAGGACTCAAATGGCATCTATTTGACAACCTATGGTTTTGAAAAGTCCAATTACAACAATATTTACAACAATACAATCAGATCCTCTGCAATCAGTGAAGAGACAGGGCTGCCAAACCCTTCAGCATGGGCCTATGGTGTTCATATCATGGGGGATTACAATAAGGCAATAAACAATACTATCTATTTAATGTATCGTGGAGTGGATTCAGAAGGCAGCTTCAATGAGATAATAGGCAATGACATCTATGCCTTGGCTGGTAGCTATTATGAAGGAAACAATGGTACTGACGGTGGGGAGTATGGAATTCATGCCTCCTATGACAATACAATCATAAACAACACCATTCATGACAGCAAGATAACCGGATCAGCCATTTACGTGACTGTAAACTGTACCGCTTATGGCAATGTGATTCAAAACATCAGCGGAGAGCATGCATTTGAATTTTCTCTTTCGGCTTCCAATACACTGATTCAAGATAATATCATTAACATGACTTCTGGAAATGGGCTTTATATTCGAGGAAATATGACTAACGTCACTGTTTCCAATAACACTATAGGCACTAAAAATGGAACAGCTATTTTAGTTAAAATGCAATCAAAATCCAAATATCCTGATAATGTAATCATTAAAAATAACAAGATATTAGAGGGTACAAGCTCCTTCATTGATTTTTCTGAGGTTGAATCAAAATCACAAATCACTTTATTTAATAATAGCCTATATGTTACCGGCGGCACTTTCTTCAATGCATTTGATACAAATGGGAATTTGAAGAATTTAAAATCAATAGACACCCTCATATTTAAAGGAAATTTAAATTCAAGAGTTGCGTCCATTAAATTAAACAAGGAAATATCCATAATAGGGGAAAATTCAAAAATTACAAATATGCCATTTATCTTGAGTTGTGATAATATTAGAATAGAAAATTTACAGATTGTTATACGTAATGGAGAGAATGCATTCAACATAGGCAATGCCCGGAATATTAGTTTAATAAATAATACAATAACTATAAACTCTAAAAGTTATGCCTTAGTTCTAAACAATTCAAGAATTAGCATGTTGGATAATGTTATTACAATTAATGAAGACAATCCTGCTATATTGAACGATAATGGAAGTTACATCTTTTACGGTGAGAACATTATCAATACATTGGCTGATGAAGATATTCAATCACTTAACGGTTCCATATTGAAAATTACCGTATATATGGTCAGTGATGCTAATTTTGATTCAATCTTTAATTCAGATGGAAGATTTTATGATGATTTGGACATAGAAATGGGAGATACCTTGAAGATTGCCGATTTAAGCAATGAGACCATTAGAATTGACATTCCATTAACCATATTACCTTATAAGGATTCCATAATCAATAATTCCACTATAATACTGGAGGATATGGCTTCAAATACCAATATCTCTAATTTAAGATTTAAATTGGAAAATGGAAATTTAAATAAGGGCTTTTCATTTATAATAATTAAGGATGGGGTCAGTAATCTAATCATAGAAAATAATCAATTTGATGTTTCCAATGTCGGTGGAGATGCTAGCTTGTCTGCCATTAAAATAATTGGATCAGATGAAAGCGCTGATAATATTAGACTATTAAATAATATATTTAATTTAAATGCTGATTTAAATTCCATTTCAGCCATTTCTGCACTTAATGAGGGATTAATCAATTACAACGACATAACATATGCATTGTCCATTTTAAATAATAATCTATCCATATCCAATGGTCGCGAAGATGGAATCACTTGTGGCATAAATGTCTTAAATAGCGATAATTTGGAAATAAGCTCCAATAATATCTATTCAAATGGAAATCTTGCATACGGTCTTCATTTAAATGAAATTTCAAGTTCAAATATAAAGAATAATAAATTATATGAAAATAATGCTTATGTAAATATCATTCATTCCAATAATCCTGCAAAGGACATTCAAAATGCAATTGACAATTCAGAGAGTGGGGATACTGTTTATTTAGGAAATAATCCTTATACAATTAAAGATTCTATCATAATTGACAGATCCATTAGTTTAGTTGGAGGAATCTTATTGGACAATATTGATTCAAGTTCCAATCAGCTTGTTTCCAATAATGACCCCCTATTCATTATATTGTCTAAGAGTACAGTTAATTTACTTGACATGACTGTAATATTAAAAGAAAATGACTTGTTTGTTTTATCCCTATTGACAAATTCAACAAATCCAACAGGTCTTGATTATCCAATCATCAATATCAAGAATAACACATTTCTAAAGAATAATGATGATGTTGATGAGGAATCAATATGTCTTGTCAAATCCATTGCAGAAAGACCATTGTTCAAACCTATAGACAATATTAATCTAGAAAATAATGATTTGATAGAAAATATGGGGCAAATCAAGTATTATTTGCTTGATGATTCCAGTTCCAATGAGATCAATTTCAATGATGGCAGTGAAACTGTTATTGTTGCCAATAATCTGGTTTGCACAGCTATGGATAAAGCCATTTATGGAAATTGCATTAAGCATTTTGAAGTAAGATTATCAGATGGAAGTGGTGCTTTATTATCTAATAAATCAATTCATATTTTTTATAATAATGTAATCTATAATCTTATCACAGATTCCAGTGGGGTGGCAAAGCTTCCAGTCAGTATCAATGCTTATGGAATCTACACTCTTTTGATCAGTTTCCTTGGTGATGGTGAGTATTGCGCTTCATTTTCAACATCCAAATTGACTGTCAACAAGCAGAAGGCAAGCTTGGCCGCTCCAAATAAATCATATTATGTAAATGCAGACAAGTATTTGACTGCAACATTCAAGGATGTAAATGGCAAAGTTATTAAAAACAAGAAGATTAGCTTTGTTGTTAATGGCAAGACCTATAGTGCCTATACCAATTCAAAAGGAGTCGCTAAGGCCAAAGTGAAAGTCAATATTGCTAAGACTTATGCTGTTACAGTCAAATATGCTGGAGACAGTGTTTATAGCCCTATCAGCAAGACCTTGAAGCTTTATGTTAAAAAGGTTGGCACAAAACTTATTGTAAAGGATAAATCCTATAAGAAATCATCTAAAAATAAGAAATTGACCGCTACCTTAAAGACAAAAAGTGGAAAGGCAATCGCCAATAAGAAATTAACTTTTACTGTAAATGGTAAGAAATACACTGTAAAGACAAATAAAAAGGGAATAGGCGCTGTTAAGATAAAATTATCTAAAAAGAAAACCTATAAGTTTACAGTCAAGTTTGCGGGAGACAGCACTTATCTTAAGGCAAATAAGAATGCTAAAGTTAAGATTAGATAATTTTGACACTTAATTTTTCTTTCTCTCACTATTTTTTCTTATTTTTGACATTTTATCCATTATTTTAATTTTATTTTTTTTAAATTCACTTATATTCATAAATATTTTTTATAAATTTTTCAATTAAATTTTATATTTTATAAAATATAATAGAAAACCTTTTTAATTATTATATAAATATATATAATTAATCAAAATTTATCAAGTATTTTGGTTATTTTGTAAAATATTTTTTTAAGAAAACTATTATATGTATTATGAATTTATAAAGAGGTTTTATTTATGAAGCTTAATAAATTCACAGTCGTTTTAGCCGTTTTATTGATTTCAATAATGGCTATTGGGGCTGTAAGTGCGGAATCTGTAGACGATTCCGGGTTTGTCGCTGTTGAAGATGGTGACATTCAGGGATCTGTCGAAGTTACAGATGTCGCAGAAGATTTAAGTACTGCAGATACTGCAGATGAGACTGTTGGCGATGACAGTGGCGGTCCGGATGATACAGTAAATTATGATCTTGATGATGACACTTATTCCACATACTTCAATGAAGATGGTACCGCTACTGAAGCGTTAAGTGCTGACGGAAATTACTATTTGAACGTTGGTACTTTAACCAATAAGGACATAAAAATTGTTTCTGGCCAAAATGTTTACATCCAAGGTAAGGAAGGAGCAGGTATAATCAATGACGGTACCATTACCATTGGTGATGGTACTGAGGATAAAATCGGTACCGTCCAAATTTCCGGGTTAACTTTCATTAACAATAACAAAGATGCTATAGTTGTTAACCAATATGCTAATGGAGTTGCTATCGCTCAAAATAAGTTTGATTTAACTTATGATGATACTTATGCCGGATCTCCTATGGCTATTGTTACCTATGGTTATGTTGACGGAACTATCATTGTAAATAATGAAATCAATATGGAAAGTGCTGGTTACTATACCTATGGTATTGATTTATGCTATTATCTTGCTAATTGGGCTGGCTCCGGAGATGCCAATGGTGAGCATTTCTATGTAGCTAATAATAAAATCAATATTCATTCCACTGCTTTTGGCGGTATGGCTGAGGCTATGTATTTAGACACTATAATCAATTCAGTAATTGAAGGCAACAATATCACTGTTGTCACTGACAATGCAGGTGTCGCTAATTATGGTATGCAAGTTTCTGATTCTTGGGGATTCTTCAATGTTCCTTGGGCGGCTTCACCGTATAATGTAACTATCAAGGATAACACCATAGTATTGGATTCTGCTGACTTGGCTTATGGTATTAGTGTAATTAGCTTATGGCCTTATGATGAAAATTATGGCAAAATTGTTAAGGATATGATTATCTCTGGCAATGAAGTAAACATCACAACCCAAACCGAAGGTGTTGGAATTTGTGCAGATTCTTCCGATGTGAGCATTGTTGACAACAAAGTTACTCTCAAAGCGGACCATAATCCTATTGCGGCTTATGTTGATAGTTATATCGGTAATGAAAGTTGTGCTATCTTTGTTAATAACTTTAATAATAATATGGGTTATTATGTTAACAATACTGTAACTGGAAACACAATTGAAACAACTGAAAATCCTATTAGAGTTTCTAAAAATGAGGATGGAAATGATCCATTAGTGATTGAAGACAATACTTTTGAAACCAGTTATGTTGTCCTTAATGATGGAAATTATGATATCTACTTCTATGCAAACGGTACTGTTAAAGATTACTTAAGTCCATCTGGAGATTACACCTTGGTCATTGATACCTTAACCGATAAGGATATTGTAATCCATTCCGGTTCTAATATTCTTATCACTGGTAAAGAAGGTGCAGGATTCATTAATGATGGTACTATTTATCTTGATGGTGGTGCTGATGGTTTAGTCGGTTCCATTACTATCTCAGGTTTAACCTTCACCAACACCAATAAAGGTGCTGTTGACATTGCCGAATATTGTACTTTTATAACTATTCAAGGAAATACCATGGACCTTGTTGGAGATTCTAGTGCAAATGTATACACTCTTACAGCCATTTCCCCACATAATTTCATTTATGGATTAGCAATCATCGATAATAATATCACCGTTACAGGTGATGTTCCTTACAGTAATGGTATTTATGCTATGAACTGGGGTGCTGCAGATACTCCATCAAACTTCAATATTTCTGGAAACACTATTGTTTTAGATATTTCATCCACTTCTGGATCCAATGCGGCAATCTATGTAGAAGTTAGTGATTCAGTAATTGAAAATAACAATATAACTGTAAAATCAGTAGGTAATGCATTTGCATATGGTATTCAAGTGCCAGATACTTCATATACTATGATGGCATATTCCTACGATCCAACTAGCAATTCTCCAACAAATGTTGAGATTAAAAACAACATTGTAAATCTTGAAACACAATACATGGCTTATGGTATTACAGTAATTAGTTTTGGTTATGATGTTAATGAAGAAGAATTATTTGCTTTACCATTGAATATTGTAATTTCCGACAATAATGTTGTCATTACTTCTGAGAAAGGAGTTATTGGAGTTGGAGGTATCTTCTATGATGGTTCTATTTCTAATAATGACATAAACGTCATTGGAGGTTCCAGTGAAGAAGTAACTTCTCAGGATATGATAGGTGTTGGAACTACTGCCATATATGTCAATTCTAGAGCTGCAAGTATTGAAGATGAAGATTATGAAGTTAATGTGAAAAATAATAATATTTTCACTAACGTTGTTGCAGAAGATACTAATGATGAGGACTATGTAATCTTCGATAATACTATTGTTTCTGCTGTTGACGAGTCTGGTGCATTTATAGTTAATGAGTCTACTTATGATATTTTCTTTGATGAAAAAGGCAATCTTAAGACCATACCTCAAGAAAGCACATTATTATTAGGTGACTTATCCAATAAGAAAATGATAATAAATGCTCCTATCACTATAAAAGCTTTAAGTGAAGATTCAACTTTAATCAACACTACTATTAACCTTGTTGCAGGTGCAGACAATTCTGTAATTGATGGATTGAACATGGAATTCACCGGTGACAACACTACCGGATCCATTGGAATTATTTACATTAAGGATGTAACAAATGTAACCATTTCCAACAATAAGATCACTGTTCCTGACTTTGTTGACAAAGTCGGTGCAAAATATGGTTCATCTGTTTATGCCATTGAAGTTGAAAGCGGTATGTCAGGCTGTAAAGATATTTCCATAAATAATAATGCCATCAACATGGCAGGAACTTGCAGATATCTTTATGGTATTGATGTTTTCAAAACCTACAAATCTGAAAACAGAAACAACAATATCAACATCTTTGAAAACAATATCACCATAAATGGTGGTTCCAAGATGGCTGAAGCTATTTATGTAAGTGAATCTGATGATGTAATAATTGATGGAAACATTATTAGTTCCACCTCTAACGGTGCTGCTTATGGTGTTGCTACCGATCAATTAACCAATGCAGTTATTACATCCAACAATATTGCTGCAGATGCAGCCACTCAGGCTTATGGTATTACTGCAACCACTTCTGGTAGTGGCACAATCATCCGTGCAAATGAAATTGATGCTAAAGGTACTGGTGCTGTAGGTATTGGTATTAACCATCAAGATGGAATAACTATTGAAGACAACACTGTAGCTATCGATGGTGGAGACTACACTACTATTACCTCTTCTGACACCTTAGGTACTGCAAATGCAGCTGTCTTATCTGGAGACGGCAATACTAATGTTGAAATGAACAATAACGATGTTTCTGAAGTAAGTGCAGTCAGATTAGACACTGTAATTGAAGTAAGTGACCTTACCGTTACCGCTGCTCCTAGTGGAAATGGCAGCTTACAAATTACCTTAAAGACTGCTGGTGGTATGGCTTTAGCAAACCAAGTTGTAAAAGTGGTATTCAACAGTCAAATGTATGAGTTAACCACTGATGCTAAAGGTGTTGCTGTATTATCATTCCCACTTAACAAGTCAGGTACTTACAACACTGAAGTATTCTACTTAGGTGATGATAATTACAGAGGAGCTGATGCTAGTGCAAAAATAACCATTAATAAAGTTAAAACTGCATTAACTGCATCTGGCAAAACTTTCCTTGCTACTGCAACTACCAAAAAATTAACTGCAACATTGAAAGATGCAAACGGCAATCCTCTTGCTAAGAAAACAGTTTCCTTTACCGTAAACGGTAAAACCTACAAAGCAACCACCAATGCTAAAGGTGTTGCTACTGTTAAATTAGCATTGAAAGCTGCAAAAACATACACTGTAAAAATCAAATTTGCAGCTGACAGTGTTTACGCTGCATCCACTAAATCAGTTAAAGTAAAACTCAACAAAGAGAAAACCAAGATAACTGCTCCTAAAAAGACATTCAAAAAATCTGCAAAAACCAAAAAAGTTGTAATTACTCTTAAAAACTCTAAAGGTAAAGCTATCGCTAGCAAGAAAATTACCTTAACAGTTAATAAGAAAAAATACACTGTAAAAACCAACAAAAAAGGTAAAGCAACCTTTAAAGTTAAATTAACTAAAAAAGGTACCTTTAAGTACACAGTTAAATTTGCAGGTGACACCCAATACAAAGCAGTTACTAAAAAGACTGGTAAAATTGTAATAAAATAAGTTGTTTTATTTTATCTAGTGTTTGAGCATTAGCTCAAATCCTAGATCCTTTTTTTATTTTTTTTAAATCATATCAATTGATTCTATTTTTGTCTAATTCTTATAAATTTTTTAATCTATATAAGTTAACTATTTTTAAAAAAAGATTTTTTGATTAAATATTAATTAATTTTAAAAAAAAGAGTATGTAAAAAAATTAATTTATATATATTATAAAAAAATTAAAAAAAAGAAAATATTTCTTAAGTTTAAAAACGAAATATGAAAATAGTAATAGTTGGGGTTTGCTTCCAACTAGGGATAAGAGTTTTGGTCAAGGTTTTTGACCGAAGGTCAAAAAGCTTGAATTATAGTGTGGTAATTTGACAGCCATCACTTTCAACAATCAAGGTATGTTCCTTTTGTGATACCCATGCACCTGTTCTTTCCTTAAGGGCAGCATATGGATAAATTGCCATGGCATCCCCTAATTGCTTAAGGCCAGAGTTCACTCTTCTTTCATTGAAGTTTTCTGTAAGCCAGCGTCCACTAAATGGCAAGTAGCGATAATTCTTTTCAATATATGATAGCATCCTTTGAGTATTTTTCATACGGAACGGTTTATTCTGTAAAAATGAAAAGATATATGCATGAGGGCAGTCATTTACAATACCTTCGCCATTTGTTGCAAAAGGTTCGATTGCCACAGCCTGTCCTTCCTCAAGAATTGTCGGATCGTTATTGTCATAATTCGGAACAGAAATGCCTGCATGCAGGTTCCAATGTTCAAGGCTGTGTCCTGTAAGGTTTCTTACCGGGTTTAGATTGTACTCTGCAATTGCCTCTTCAACTGCTCTGCCGACATCACAGACCTTTACTCCTGCCCTTACGGTGCTTATTGCAGCTTCAAGGCCTGCCGCTGAAGCATCGATGATTCTTTGATTGAGCTCCAATGTCTCTTCATCGAAGACTTCTTCCAGATTGTCTCCAGGAACCATTATTGTAACTGCGGAATCTGCAATGAAACCGTTCACTTCCGCTCCAAGGTCAAGCTTTACCAGATCTCCTGTGACCATCTTGTTGGTGTCTCCTGCAGGAGAGGTGTAATGGGCGGTGATTTCGTTTATGGAAACGTTGCAAGGGAATGCAATCCCCGCGCCGGCCTTTAATATTTCACTTTCCACAAATTCCACAAGATCAAGAATCGGCAGTCCGTTTTGAATCATTTTTGAAGCATCTGATCTAACTTTAGATACGATCTTTCCGGCTTCTTCATAAGATTTGATTTCATCAACCATATTATCACTTTGGTTTAATAGTATTTTTTAATTCTAGTTTTATTTAGTTAATTTAACTCTAAATAATATTCTTTAATTTTAGCATTAGTTAATCATATTTAATGGGCATATTCAAAATTCTTAAACATTCATATAAAAATTTTTATATACTCTTAATTATATAATATACTTATTCTTATTTAAATATCTTTAATTTATATTTGAATAATTCTTATGTCAATCAGTTTTATGATTTTTAAAAATATGATAGAATTATGTTTATTATGGAGGTAAATCTATGGCTGCTGAAATCATTCCGGATCAAATCTTTATGCTTATTTTAGTAGTTATATTGGCTATTGTTGTAATTATTGTAGTAAGCCAATGGAAAAAGGTAAGTCAATCTAACAACACTTTAAAGTTAATGGAAAAGGAAATTGAGCTTAAGAAAATAGCTATGGTTGAAAAGGATTTAGAGAACAAGCGCATTATGGAAAATCCGATTCAATTGCCTGAAGAGCAACAAGCGCAACTCACTCAAATCAGGGATTCCACTGCTGAAGTCATGAGCAATGTAGGATACTTGCATAGTGAAATCAATGAACGTTTAGCTCGTCTTGAAGCTCAAACCGAACTTAAAAAGTTAGAAAAAATGCTCAAGGAAATTGAAGAGAAAGAGAAAAAGCTTAATAAATAATTAATATTTATTATATTTTAATTTAATATTAAGCTTGGATAAATGAATATTATTTATAATGAGGTCTTATTATGGATATTATTGAATTGATTGCCATCATTATCTTAGTCGCTGCTATAGTGTTTTTAGTGTATTATTACATTAAAACAGCAAATGACGGCAATATTGATATTAAGGAAATACTTAAGTTTTCACCTAAGGAAAACAATATTAATTCTCTTGTCGATGAGGATATTCAGGAAAAGAAATCCATGGGTGACAAGATAAAGTACACCTTTAAGGATATTGACAAGTCCTATGCCAACACTACAGATGCATTTTCAAGAAGATTGGATTCCTTCTTGGATGAAAGAAGTGAGGAACTGATTGAAAACTGGTCCTTGGTGACTACTGATGATTTATCCTCTTTAGAAGAAAGATATGATAATGCTTTTGAAAGCATTGAAGCATTAGAGAAAAGATTCAGCGAATTCACCAATGCAACTGATGCCAAAATCGAAGATCTTGACAAACGTCTCAAAGCTTTAGAAGAGGCTGAAAAGGATTTGGAAGAGGCTGAAGAAGCTGTAGTGGAAGCTGAAAAAGAATAATTTTTATTCTTTTCTCTTTTTATTTTTTATTTTTTTAAAATGGCTTTTTTACTTGTTTTTTCTATTTTTATTACTTGCTTTAGTTTGTTTTTTCTATTAAATTAGTTATTACTTGTTTTTTCATTTCTAAATGAAAGGAATTCACAGTCTCTTTTTATGCAAATATTTATATATGATGGTGCTTAATATTATAATGTTAAAAGGAATTTATCATTGTTTATTCGTTTAGCAGGGTGGGGTAGTCTGGTGATCCCGCGGGGCTCATAACCCCGAGAGCCCTAGTTCAAATCTAGGCCCTGCTATTTTTTATGGAACAGTCATATAACAATGTTATATTTTGCTATTTTTTCACTTTTCCTTTTTTTAAATGGGGATTTGGCTTATTTTTTCTCTTATTTTTTTACATTATCATTATTAAATAAGAAATATTTATTAATATTAAGAATTATAAATTAATAATGTATCAATTATATTTTATATTTTATAAAGAAACTTTAATTATAAAATATTTTAAAAAAATAAACTTTAACTTACTTTAAGATTTCTTTAATTGACTTAAGATTTAATAAAGCAAATTCTTGAATTTTCAGGTTTTAGTTTATGGAAATTAGTTGTTGAAATTAAGAAAATTACTGGAGGTGTTTGATGAGAAGTAAAAGAATAATCGGATTAAGCTTAATCGTTATTTTGATTTTTCTTCTTTTAGGATTGAACACTGTTAGCGCATCAAGTTCAGATGATTTGATTAACAATTTATCAGAAAGTTTGGAATCCAGTCCAGTTTCAAATGCTGTTGATAGCGTTAATGAAGCTTTGGAATCATCAGATAATCTTGAATCCAATTCTATTGTGGATAATAGACTATCTGATTTGGATGATTCAATTGATGATAACATCATATCCAACTCAAATGATCCTATTGAAGAAATCTCTGGTGAAGAGTCTCAATCTAATCTCGGTGCCGGTGAAAAGACAGTTCACACAATTACCGAAGAGAATTATTCTAGTTATTTTGATTCCAATGGTAATTTGATAAATTCATTGGTAAAGGCCAATGACACTATTAATTTGTCTGGTAATTTTTCTAATAAGAAATTTGTAATAAATATTCCTTTAACAATTACAAGTACAGAAAACGATGCGATATTGAAGAATTCTCCAATATATTACTATAATGTATCCAATGAGAATTTTGCTTATGATGCAATTGTTTCCAACTTGAAAATTGAATCAAATATTCCTGACATATCTGCAGTTTGGGTAGTCGGATCAACTTGCATAAAGGTTTTAAACAATGACATATTCACTACAGGGCATAACGGCTATCCTATTTCCCTTGATGGGTTTACCTACAATTGTCTTGTTGAAAACAACATTATTAAAACGGTCGTTCCGGTCAATACCGGTGCAAGTTCCTCCGAGACCGATCAGGATGAGGAAAACAGTGGAGACAACAGCAGTTGGCAACATTCAGGTATCAGCTTAAGGGATGCACATGGGAATTCAATTGTTCATAATGACATCACAGTTGAAAATTCCTATGGAGTATACCTTTGTTATGGCGTTTCCATTTCCAATAACAATATCATAGCAAACAATACTATTAGAGCCACTTCAGAAACTCCTTCATTCTGGTCTTATGGTGTTTACCTAACTGGAAATTATAACACAGTAGCTGACAACACTATAATCCGCATGTATAGGGGAATCCATTCAAGTTATCCTCATAATTATATAGTTGGCAATAAAATCTATAACATAACCGGATTTGATGATAATAATGGTATTGGTGGAGATTATGGTATTTGGGGAGGTAATGACACTTTAATTGCCAATAACTCCATTTACAATGCAGATTTGATTGGTGCAGGCATTCTTGTAGGTTCAAACAGTGATGTCTATGGAAACTATATTCAAATAAACAGCAGTGGAAACGGAATTATCCTTGGTGACGTGGAAGGAGGTCATAATTCAAAAGTTTATAATAACACTATAGATTTCCTATCAGGTGCAGGCATTGTTTTAAAAGGCAGCCCTCAAGATAGTGAAGTTTACAAGAACATTATAAACTCCTTATCTGAAATAGGGGCTTCACAAGGTTCCGGTTTAGGAATTGGCATCTTATCCATTTACCAATCAAGAACCAAAAGACCTTACAATATCTCTACATGCAATAATACAATCTATACTTCCAATGAAGTGGCAATAAACATTGCCCAGTCTTCAAATGAATCCTATTTATGCATAGATAACATAATTGGTGATAGAGTGATTATTTATCCGATTCCAAGTGGTGATATCCCTCATTCCGGAGATGGCAATTATTATGAAGTGACCAATGAGAATTATGATGAGTATTTTGATTCCAATGGTTATTTAAGAGATAATGTCCAGAATGGAGACACACTGATTCTCTTTGGAAACTTTGCTCCAAAAGGCAAAATCATCTTAAATAAGGCAGTGAAAATCATTGGTGACAGTGCGGTGCTTAAGGACACCACCATTGTTGTTTATTCATCAAATTGTGAAGTTCAGAACTTGACTATCATAAACAATGGTTCAACTGACAGCAATTGCAACCTTTGGGGAATTTATGTCTATGAAGCGGATAATGAAATCATATGTGGAAACAATATCACAGTTTGGGATAAGAATACCTCTTATGGGATTTACCTTTGCGACTCCCGTTATGATACAGTTGCAAACAATAGCATCAGATGTCAAGGAGATAACTTGGTATTGGGACTGATAACCTATGAGACTTATGGAAGCCTAATAGAAAACAACAGCATCCTTGCCATTGGAACAGGGAAGCTATACTCATATTACCAGACCATTTGCATAGATGGTGTTCACAGTATTTCAGAAATGGCAAACACTTATGGGGTCATCATTGATTTCTCAAGTGACAATCAATTCATTCACAATGACATTGAGGTAACTTCAACTGTTGAAGGATTCCAGGTTCCATATAATCCAGCTGAAAACCTTCTTTACGGTCTTTATATTTATTATGATTCCAATAGGAACAATGTCAGTGAAAACAATGTGTATGTCCATGGACACGATCCTTTCCTTTATGGAATGGGTTCATCTGGGGATGACACTGACAAATCCGTAACTTATGCATGTGAAAATATTTTCTCAAGGAACAATATTACAATAGAGGCGGATTATTTTGCAATGGGTATGATTTTAAGACACAACTCCATTGACACTGTTGTTGAGGAAAATCAATTCAACCTTTATTCCAATAATTATACCTACGGTCTGACATTGGAAATTTCAGGTGGCGCCCAAGTTGAAAACAATACCTTGAACTTATCTGGTCGTGCAGGAATTTATGCTATGGAACTTTATTCCGCTTGGAGCAATGATATTGGCCACAACAATATTTATGCCAATGGAAGTTTCAGTGAAGTGGGGCTTTATGGTTCATCAGGCAATAGCATTACAAACAACACCATCCATTCCTTTGGTGATGGTATTAATGATCCGGCACAAGGTCCTGAGCATCCAGATTCCGTTAGTCTGATTAATACTGGCATTCTCCTTGAAAAAGGTTCAAATGGCAATTTGATCGCAGATAATGTTATTGTTAGTGACGGAGATTATGCAATCACTATCGATGGTTCTGTTGGAAACTCTATTTTGAATAATGAGTTAGCCTCATCAAAAGGCAAGGGAAATGCTGCTGTTTCAGACAATACCGGCATGAATCATATTTCTGGAAATACCGGATTAAGGCATGGTTCAGATAGTGGCAATGTCAATCCTAGAAGACCGATTCATACCAATGGCAGTTCAAGCATCTCTGGCAATTCAGGTAATTCCCCATCCAATGGTGCAAGTGCATTTGGTGATGTGAATTCCAACTTCAATGCAAATGCGCAATCCTCTGCAAACGATGGGGCTGGAGATTCCGGTGAAGCAGGAGATGGATCTGATGTGGTTGCAAGTGAAATTGAAGAAGTTGCAAGCAAATCAATATCTGGAGGAATTTTTGTACCGGTTGCGGCATTGATTCTAGTATTGGTTTTCTGTTTCAGTTTCTTGGCTGCAAGGGACGAAGATGATGAGGAATAAAATTTATATTTTTCCTCTTTCCTTCATTTTTTATTAGGAAATACCTGACAAAAATTAATATTTTAATATTAAAGTTTCATTTTCTTATTTTTTTTATAATTAATATTTTTTAAATTTTAATTTCTTTTTTTTCCTGATTTTAGTGATAAAATCCTTCCTTTCTTTTTCATTACAATTTTTTAGATAAATTTATATTATTATAATATAATAAATATAAATGTATAAATTTTATTTTATATTTGTTAAATTTTATTTTATTTTTATATCAAATATGATTTAATTATTCATAAATTCTTATTAAAAGTAAACATAATTTAATAATTAATTTTTTTAATCTAGCATGCTTAAATGATTTATTTTATAAATCGGGGTGTAAAACATGAATTCTAAAAAATTTATTGCAATGTTGGGATTGTTGGCATTATTGATATTAGCTATTGGAAATATCAGTGCAGCTAATATGGATAATGATATGGATGATTCTAGTCTTGAGTTAGCAGATGATGGAATGGCTGTTAATCATATTGATGATTCCAATGTTGCAAGTGATGAAAATACTGTATATGCTATTAAAAATGTGGAAGAGGATGAAAAGGACAATAGTGAATGTATAGGCAGTATTGATTATTCTTATGAAAATTCTGTAGGTGTGACAAGCAGTCTTGGCGCTAGTCCTGATACGGATATTCTTGCATCTACAATAACATTTAGAGAAAGCGACTATTCCAAATACTTCAGTTCAAATGGGAAGATAATCTCCGGAAAATTAAAGTCTGGAGACACTTTAGATTTTTCAGGGGAATTCACCAATAAGACATTCATTATCAATATTCCTTTGATTGTTACCAGTACTGATAGCACTGCCCATTTGACTAATTGTGCATTTAATTTTATAAATGGATCAAGCGGTTCCAGCATTTCCAATATGAAAATTAATAATTCGGTTATTAATAAACCTCTTATTTCTGTTTCAGATGCTGATGACATGACTCTTAGGGAAAA
Organism: Methanobrevibacter sp.; assembly: GCF_017410345.1. Taxonomy (NCBI): domain Archaea; kingdom Methanobacteriati; phylum Methanobacteriota; class Methanobacteria; order Methanobacteriales; family Methanobacteriaceae; genus Methanobrevibacter; species Methanobrevibacter sp. The sequence continues at coordinate 103,621 of NZ_JAFQQZ010000044.1, read as the reverse complement.
TGACCTATTTAGTTCAGCTACAGGTTCCCACCCAATGACATTCGAAAGGGTTAATAGAATGAATATTTACAATAATACCCTTCGATCTACTGGGTATGTAGAAGGTTGGGGGCATCCCTCTGCGATGGTTTTCCGTAATGCAGGCTCTTGTAACATCTATGATAATACGGTTATAACTAATGATTCAAATGGTATTTATTTCACAGGATATGGTGCTACATCCTCTATGGGTTCAGGGGGAGATGCGGAAAGCTATTCAAATTACATTGTGAATAATACGGTTTATTCAATTAGGCCTCTCCCTTCTTCATTTGTTTATGCCATTCAAGTGATGAGCAGTTACAATTATGTTATAAATAATACAGTTTACAATGCATATAGGGGAATTTCCACTACTGGAACCAGCAATCAGATTATCGGAAATGTGATTTATAATATCCATGGAACATATAGTAGCTATTCTGATGTGGAAGAAGGTGCTGATAATGCCATTATTTCTGGCCCTAATAGCTTAATTAAAGACAATTTAATTTATAATTCATTTTTTAATGGAACCAAAGCGGCTATTCAAGCGGGTCAGGGGTCTAATATTACCAATAACAATATAACAAATGTTACAGGCATTGGAATTTTTATAGAAAAGGGCAATGTCAATATTTCAGACAATAATATCAATGTTACCGGTTATGGTATTTACATTAATCCTTATTATGGAAATATCAGTAATGTTTCAGTTTCAAACAATATCATAGATTCACATAATAAAAATAATATCAAATTAATAAAATTGGGAAGAGACAAGATACCGAATGACATTATTATAAATGACAACATATTATATAATTCAGGTGTTGTATCTATTGATGTTCCATCTGAATCTCAAAATATCACTTTAATCTCTAATATTTTAATAGGAGGTACAGAACCAATCGCATTAGATGATGGGGAGGTACATTTCATTGAGGAGTCTAATTTCTACACTTACTTCACATCAACTGGATATCTGGAAAATATTATAAAAGAAAATGATTATTTAATATTTAAAGGTGAATTTTCATCTAAAAATAAGATACACATAAATGAAAAAGTTAAAATTTTAGGCATTAATGCAAGTTTTGTTGACACAACTTTCATAATAGATGTTGATGATGTATCAATTTCCGATATTAAGATTTTTAATCCGAATCATGATGTGAAAGACCGTTTATGGGGCATTCAAGTTAATGGCGTCAATAATGTGTCAATTAAAAATTGTGATATATCAATAAATGATACCTTTTCAGCATATGCCATCTATCTTTTAGAAGCTTCAAATTGCAGCATTATCAACAATACGCTACAGGCGAGAGGAAACTATTTCACTGCTGCAATACTTTCATTCAATTCAAGAGATATTCTTATGGATGGAAACACTATAAAAACAATTGGAAGCGGTGATACTTATCTCATAAACAATAAAAGCTGTTTGGATGGTTATCTCAGCATTTGTGTGGATGCCTGTTTGGATGGTTCCATAACATGTCCTGATGGATACACAATTTGTGCCGATGGCTCTTTGCTATGTCCTGATGGTAATGTAATCGGTTCAAATCAATTTACAATCTGTGTTGATGGATCAATAGTTTGCACTGATGGGTCTCTAATCTGTGCCGATGGTACTGTAGTCAGTTCTGAAAACACTCAAATCTGTCCTGATGGAGTTTGTGTAGATGGTGTTACCTATTGTCTTGATGGTACTGTTCTTCTTGCTGATGGTACTCGTATTGTTGCTGGCGGTTATCAAATCACTCCGAATAATACAATAATCTGTCCGGATGGTTCTGTCTGTACCGATGGAGTAACTGTTTGTCCGGATGGAAGTATTGTTTGTACTGATGGCACTACCATTTGTGCGGACGGTTCTGTAGTTTGTCCGGATGGAACTACCTTATGTACAGACGGTTCCGTAAACCTTGCTGATGGAGCAAGAATCTGTGCTGATGGAAGTATTGTTTGTACTGATGGCACTATCAGATGTCCTGATGGGACATTTATCAATTCTGAGATTTGTCCGGATGGTTCTGTCTGTGCTGATGGTGTTACCTATTGTCTTGATGGTACTGTTCTTCTTGCTGATGGTACTCGTATTGTTGCTGGTGGTTATAGGCTTACTTCAGATGGTACTGTTGTCTGTCCTGATGGTTCTGTCTGTACCGATGGAATTACTGTTTGTCAGGATGGTTCTGTTGTTTGTCCGGATGGAACTACCTTATGCACTAATGGCACTGTAATTTGTGCAGATGGTGCATTTGTATGTGCTGATGGAAGTATTGTTTGTGCAGATGGCATCATTAGATGTCCTGATGGCACAATAATAAACTATGGCGAGGGAGACGTCAATCCAGATGGTTCTATCTGTGTTGATGGCACAACCTATTACACAAATGGTACAATAGAGTATTCAAATGGAACAGTCATCTGCCTTGATGGAACAGGTTCAAGTAATGTTTTAGATGGGGTTATACCAGGTTCCCATATGGTATCCGGAGTATACAGGACCTATGGGGTCTTATTAATCCATTCCTCTAATGTTAACTTAACAAACAATAAGATTGATGTAAGCTCTGATTTGCCATCAAATTATAATTTGAATGAATCCTATAACTCCATTGCAGGGGTATTTATCCATTATGGCGGATTTAACAATACCATTTCAAATAATGATATTCTTCTTCATTCCAATGACCCTATCATTTATGGCATAGGCATTATTGGAGCAAGTCCGAACAGTACAGCTGAAGGATCTAAAAACAACAACTTCACTGATAATAATGTTACAATTATTGGTCCTTTACATGGTGTAGGCATTGTTTTAGGATATAAAGCAATTGACTCCAATTTCCTAAATAATAATTTTGGGATCTTTACCAATCACAGTCATAACATCTTGACATATAGCGGAAGTGAGAACAATGCTATTGAAGGAAATAGCTTTACAGGAAAAGCCAATTCCACTTTAGTTGTCTCCAATTCATCCTATAAAGTGGATAACTTAAACAAAATTATCTCTGTAACTCTCAAGGATGAATACGGAAATGCCATTGCTAATGCCAAGATCAAAATAACTGTAAATGGTAAAACATATACTGCCAAAACTAATGATAAGGGTGTTGCAACCTTAAAGGTTTCATTGAATGCAGTTAAATCTTATAGTATCAGTGCTAAATTTGAAGGTGATTCCTATAACTTTGCGTCATCCGCATCTGGAAAGATTACAATTACTAAAGGCTCTACAAGTCTAACCGCATCCGGCAAGACTTTTACAGTTACTACAAGTTCAAAAGCCATTGCGGTAACATTAAAGGATGGAAGTGGAAATGTAATTAAGAATAAGAAGATTACAGCAACCGTAAATGGAAAAACCTATAGCGGTACAACCAACTCCAAAGGTGTGGCAACAATTAAATTGAAATTGACTGCTGTAAAGACCTATACTGTAAGCCTTAAGTTTGCAGGTGACAGCAATTACAAAGCAAGCACCAAGTCCATAAAGGTTAAGGTGACTAAGACAAAAACCAAATTGGCTGTGCCTAAAAAGACTTATAAGAAGGCTGCAAAAAACAAGAAACTGACTGCAACCTTAAAGGATCAGACTGGAAAAGTCTTAAAATCCAAAAAGATTACTTTCACAGTTAATGGTAAAAAATACTCCGCAAAAACCAATTCTAAAGGAGTTGCGACTGTAAAGGTCAAATTATCCAAAAAGAAAACCTATAAGCTTACAGTTAAATTCGCTGGTGACAAGACTTATGTGGCGGTTACAAAAACCGGAAAAGTTGTAATAAAATAGATTTCTAGAATAAGTAATTAATTCATTTTAATTATTTTATTCTTTATTTTTATGGTGATTTAATGATTAATGTTGGAAATGCTTTGATTTATGCTGATGAGGCTGCCTTTCAAGGTTCAAACGGATTGTTGTCCATGTTCTCAAATACCAATGGAACCGGACTTCCAATACTTGACAGTTCACTGACTGCCATTACACAGGCATTGCAGATACCTGTAATCATACTTTTGATAGCATTTTTAGTCTTTGCCGTATATACTTTAGGAAAGCTATTATCAGAACACCTTTCCCGTAAGAAAGTGCCTGTTAGCTTAATCAAGGATATGATTTACGCAATCTATGATGCAGAGTCTGCTGAGGATATCAAGAATGTTGTGAACAATGCGGATATTCAGAAGTCCCAAAAGAGAATCTTGTCAGAACTTGCAGACAGTGAGCATCTTGGTAAGAAGTCAAGGGAAACCCTTGCTCGTAGATTGATAGACAATGAAGAGGATAAGATCGCACAGAATCTTAACAAGACAGATATCGTGACTAAAATCGGTCCAACCCTTGGATTGATGGGTACATTGATTCCTATGGGTCCGGGGCTTGCGGCATTGGGTACCGGTGACGTTACCACACTTGCAAGTGCGATTACAATTGCATTCAACACAACAGTCATTGGTATTGGTGCAGGTGCTATCGCATACTTCGCCTCCAAGTTGAGACGAAGATGGTTTGGTGAATACCTTGCCAACCTGGATGCATTGATGGATGCGATTTTGGACAATATCGACAAGAGGGATGAGAGGCTGAAATAATCACTGAAGTGATTGAGGATTATACAATATAATTTTGAAAACATTAATTTAAATAAATTGTTTTTGAAAAATAAGTTCAGATATTGTATACAATATATTTAAAAAATTTTACAATAGATTGGAATTCATATGTGTTTATATTAAAAATTTTGGTGATTGTTATGGCTCGTCGTCGAGGAAAGGGACGTTTTGACAGTGAGGAAGAGGATCCTATGGCAGGAACCGCCAACCTTGTGGATGCAATGTTGGTCATTGCTGTAGGCTTGCTCGTTTTCCTGGTGCTTGCTTGGAACATGCAAAGCGTTTTATTTAATAATGATTTGACTCAGGAACAGAAGGAACAGGTTATGGAAGCAATGAATCAGGAAGTGACTGAGGTTCAAGAGGGGGAAATATTGAATGAGACTCCTGATACAAGCAATCAGACTGGACAGGGTTATACCGAGATGGGTAAGGTGTATAAGGACCCACAAACGGGTAAGATGATCATGGTCCAGAATAAGACTAAATGATTTTCTTCTTTTTTAATTTTTTTACTATTTTTCAAATTTTAATTATTTATACTAGAAAAGATAAATTATTGGTAATGGTAAGCCGAAGACAGCTGCTGGTTTTATAACTAGGGAAACTCCGCACATCGTATAGACTGTAAAGTTGAAAGACTTATGCTGAGAAGTATGACTCTGGAGCAGAAACGACACGGCCTTTGATGGATGACAATGATGCTTGACTGATGGACATTAAAGGAATCGGTGAAACGGCCAATCTACAGGATGCAAGAACAAATATGCTGATGACCTCTAAGGGAAGCAGAGTAGTTCGCTAAGATGAATGCTGTATAAAACAGAATGTGGGTTACTCTCGGCAGACCAACAAGCTTTTATTGGCCTTCGGCCAATAAAACCTTGACCAAAACTCTTTCACTAGTAGGGAGAGTTAATCCTTTTATCTATTTTTAAAAAAAGCTATTTTTTAATATTATTCCAAATTTTAATAATCTCATTTGCAGTGAATTCTATTTCTTCTTTTGTATGGGTTGACATTATTGTAAATCTCAGTCTGCTCATCTCTTTAGGTACGGATGGTGGTCTGATTGCTGAAACCAAAATTCCCTCTTTTTTAAGTTCATTTGAGAATCTGTTTGCTAAATCTGCAGGGCCTATGATGATTGGAATGATTGGTGTTTCTCCATCAACAATATTCAATCCTGCATTGATGAGTAGTTCTCTCATAAGCTTTGTGTTTGAATTTAGATTATTCAAGTATTCTTCACTATTTTCCTTCAATAGATTCAATGCAACATTTGCACTAGCTATTGTGGAAGGTGAAAGTGCTGTTGAGAATATGAATGGTCTTGATTTGTTTATGAGGTAATCAATGTAGACTTGCTTTCCACAGACGAATCCTCCTTCAGATGCAAGTGCCTTGCTTAAGGTGCCTATCTGCAAGTCTACAGAATCGGTCAGATCGATTCCTGTCTTGTCTTTAAAGTATTCAACTGTTCCTTTACCGGTCTTTCCGATTACTCCAGTCGCATGAGCATCATCAATTATTAGAGTGCAGTTGTATTTCTCAGCTATTTCCACAAGTTCCGGTAGTGGAGCAATGTCTCCATCCATGCTGAATACTCCATCGCTGGCAATGAAAAAATTGGAATTTTGATTATTCATTTCTTTTAATTCAGATTGAATTAATCTTTCCAATTCATCAGTATCTTTATGTTTATAGACCTTTACTTTAGCTTTAGAGATTTTAGTTCCATCAATGATGCTTGCATGATTCAATTCATCAGAGAATATTATGTCATTTTCCTTTGTAAGTGCATAAATGACTCCTAAGTTAGTCATATATCCTGTATTAAAAATAAGTGCGGATTCAGTGTTCTTAAACTCGGAGATGCTTTTTTCAAGTTCTCTAGCTTCAAAAGAGGCTCCTGTAGTCAGTCTTGAACCAGTTGAACCTGTTCCATATGTGCTTGCATCCTTTGATGCTTTTATCACATCATGATGATGAGTCAATCCAAGATAATTGTTTGTTCCAAAAACAAGATACTCCTTTCCATCACTATCGATGGCTTTTGTGGAACTGATGAACCTTAAGTCATCTACGGTTCTATTTAGATTCTTGCTTTTGAGCTCTTCCAACTCTTTTTTCAATTGCTTTTCAAGATTTGGATTCATGTTATCATCAATAATTAGGATTCTATTCAATCAGCACAACCTGCTTTTCAAGGTAATTCATCAAATCATCTAAAGTGTAATCATCATTCAATTGATTTGTATCAACAAAGAAAACCCTTCCGCCTATAGGAGTTCCTTCATCTTTTAGGATAGGAATCCGTTCATAAGTATCCTTTGTTCCAACATATCCTATCACATAGCTTGGATCATCTGACCAACAAAGCTCTGCAACGATTCCTTTAGTACTTGCTATCTTGGATGCTAGAATCAATGCCTCTTCAAGGTGAAGTCCTTCCCTTCCATCATTTTTCAGTGATTCTTTGTATTTAGTTATGTCCGCACTGGCTATTCCGGTGACTCTGACACCCTTAATTCCTTTATTGTCTATTCTATCTCCAGTGTCCTTGTCAATCAGCATAGCTCCATGCATGCTATCTTCAAGGTCAAGCAGGGTCTGAATGGCTTTTTGGGTGGATTCTTCGCTTACATCATTTTCCTTCAGTAGTTCTTTGGCAAGATTCAATCCTTCCTCTTTGGAATTAACATGATGCTGGTTAATGTTCAATCTCTTTTTATAGATGATGTCATCTTCATCAATCTCTTCAATCTTGAAGTTTATGAAATCAGGCTTTCCTCGCTCGTGAGTGATTGCCCTTCTATAAACATTGATCAGTTCCTTTTCTATTTCTTCTTCCCTTAAAATACGTTCTGCTCCTGAGATGTGCTTTCCCCCTTCTTCATGAGGGCCTCCTTTTGAGCATCGCATCTTTATGCTGTACATCATAAGATCTTGCCTGTTAAAATTTTTACTATAATCTATATGTTCTTCATAATTATTAACATTTAATATGTGAAAATTTTCTAAAATTTCCAATAATTTGAAAAGAATTTTTCAGTAAAAATTTTCATTCAACTTAATTGATTCAAGATACATTTAAAATGATAGTTTGATAAGTAAACTATATTTTAATCATGTATTACTATTATTAAATTGATTCATTTTTTAAATCACATGTTTTAAAATAATAGTATCTACATAAGAAGATAAAAATTTTTAATTTTAGTAAAATTTTATAAAAAATAGTTGAAAAATAGAAAATGAAAATATTTGAAAAAATAGTTAAAAAATAGAAAAAGATGTTTAATTTAAACATCTGATTATTAGTTAAATTTACGGATTGTTTATAGCATCTTTCACTTTGTCAAACAATCCTTTTTTGTAGACCTTTATCTCGTCTCCGCTGATTTCACCGAATTGGATCAAGAGCTTTTTCTGTTCCTTGCTTAATCTTTGTGGAACGACAACGGTAATGTTCACATAAAGGTTACCTTTTCCTGCACGTCTCATGTAAGGCATACCTTGGTCTCTTAATCTGAATGTGGTTCCGCTTTGGGTTCCAGGTGGAATCTTAAGCTCGACTTCACCATTGATTGTTGGAATGTCTACAGTGTCACCTAAACTTGCTTGGACGAAGCTGATCTGCTTTTCATAGTAGAGGTTAGCACCATCCCTTTCGAAGTACTCGTGCCTTTTGATGTAGATTTCCACATAAAGGTCTCCCTTTCCTCCGCCAACATCTCCAACATTACCTTCACCGGAAACTCTTAATCTGTTTCCATTTTCAACACCTGCTGGAATCTTGATGTTGAGGGTCTTGCTTTCCTTGACGGTTCCTCTTCCCTTACAGTTGTGGCATGGTTCCTTGATAATCTTACCGGTACCATTACATTCTCCACATTGGACAACGTTCATGACTTGACCGAAGAGGCTTTGCCTAATCTGTTTTCTTTGACCTGTACCGCCACAGACTGGACAGGTTTCCACTTCGCTTCCAGGCTCGGCCTTTGAACCGTCACAGACTGGGCAGAATACATCGTGTCTGACTGTGACTTCCTTATCGGCACCATTAGCTGCCTCTTCCAATGTGATTTCGATTTCAGTGTAGATGTCGCTTCCCCTTCTTGGTCCGGTACTGCGTGATCTGGACCTTCCTGTACCGAATCCGAAGAGATCGAATATGTCCTCTATTCCGCCTCCTCCGAATCCTTGGAAGATGTCTTCGAAGTTTACGTTTCTAAAGATGTCTTCATTGGTGAAGCCTTCCATACCTGCATGGCCGAATTGATCATATCTTTGCCTTTTCTCTTCATCGGATAGGACAGCGTAAGCTTCACTGATTTCCTTGAACTTTTCAGTGGCTTCCTCTTTTTGATCCTCTTCCACAACGTCAGGATGGTATTTTCTAGCTAATTTACGATAAGCTTTCTTAATCTCTTTCTCATCGGCGGTCTTGTCCACTCCGAGAACTTCATAATAGTCACGCTTCTCTGCCATTTCGTCACCTTATAAGATTAATAATTGATTATTCAGTTTATTTCGATTAATTATGATTTATTTTTTTTTTAATGTTTATCAAATAAATTTTTAAAAATAGCATATCTACTATTAATTAAAATTTAATTAAATTATTTTTTCATTATTTTCTGATAATTTAATTAAATTTTAGCTAATAATATTTACTAAATTAATTATTAGTTAATTTTAATATTTAAACTTAATTTAATTTATTAATTTACGTTTAATTGATTTTTTTAATATTTAATTAATAAAAAGAATTCTTCAGACATTAAAAGGTATAAGTGGCTAAGAAAAACTAAGGAGGAATGTCTAAAAGAATTCCATTTATTAATCTTTAAATTTGATTTTTGAGAGTTTCAAATGTTTCTATAAATTTTTTTGAGATTAAATAAAATCAAAAAATAAATAGATTAAAAGCTATTGCTTTAATCTATTTTTTCTCTTCGAATTCAGCATCAATGGTGCCGTCATCGTCATCTTGTGGGCCTGCTCCTGCGTTAGGGTCAGCGCCAGCTGCTGCATCTTGTGCTGCTTGTTGTGCTGCTGCAGCCTCTTGGTAGATTCTAGCACCGATGTCTTGAACCACTTTGGTAAGTTCATCGGTTTTTTCCTTGATTGCAGCAATGTCGTCGCCGCTGATTAATTCCCTGAGTTCTGCAACCAATCTTTCAATGTTGGATCTTTCATCATCAGAGACTTTGTCCTTGATTTCTTCCTCATTGATGGTTTTTTCTGCAGTGTAGATCATGGAGTCGGCATTGTTTCTAACTTCAATTTCCTCTTGTTTCTTCTTGTCTGCTTCAGCGTTCATTTCAGCTTCCTTGACAGCCTTTTCGATTTCCTCGTCAGTCAATTTGGTAGAGGAAGTGATGGTAATGGATTGTTCCTTGCCGGTTCCTTTGTCTTGTGCAGTAACATTGATAATACCGTTTGCATCGATATCGAAGGTTACTTCGATTTGAGGCATTCCTCTTGGTGCAGGAGGTATTCCCACTAATTGGAATCTTCCAAGAGTGGTGTTGTCTGCTGCCATTTTTCTTTCCCCTTGAACTACGTGAATGTCTACGGAAGGTTGGTTGTCAGCTGCAGTTGAGAAGATTTGAGACTTTTTAGCAGGAATTGTAGTGTTTCTTTCAATAAGGGTGGTTGATACTCCACCTAAGGTTTCAATACCTAAGGATAATGGGGTAACGTCCAAGAGAACTAAGTCCTTGATTTCTCCAGCTAATACTCCACCTTGGATAGCTGCACCCATTGCTACACATTCCATTGGGTCGATTCCTCTTTCTACAGGTTTGCCGATGTAGTTTTCTACGAATTTTTGTACGATTGGCATTCTAGTAGGTCCGCCGACAAGAATGATTTTGTCAATGTCGTTTTTGGTCATTTTTGCATCATCCAATGCCTGTTTGATAGGTTGACCACATTTGTTTACGATAGGATCTACTAATTCTTCCAATTTTGCTCTGGTCAAGTTGTTGATGAGGTTGTGAGGTTTGCCGTCAGCGCCCATGCAGATGAATGGCAAGTTCACTTCACTTGTCAATGTAGTGGACAATTCAATCTTTGCCTTTTCAGCTGCTTCTCTTAATCTTTGTACAGCTTGGTCATCGGTCATTAGGTCGATTCCGGTTTCAGCTTTGAATTCGCTTGCTAAGTAGTTCATTAAAGCGTTGTCCATGTCGGTACCACCAAGTTGGGTGTCACCGCTGGTGGATTGCACTTCGAATACTCCTCCACCGAATTCCATGATGGTTACGTCTAAGGTACCTCCACCTAAATCGAATACTAAAATGTTTACGTCATCATCGTCATCCTGTTTGTCGATACCATAAGCTAAACTTGCTGCGGTAGGTTCGTTTACAAGTCTTACTACATCGAGGCCTGCAATGGTTCCTGCGTCTTTGGTTGCGGTTCTTTGGTTGTCGTCAAAGTAAGCAGGTACGGTGATTACCGCTTTTTCAATAGGTTCTCCTAAGAAGGATTCCGCATCTTTTTTGATCTTTTGCAAGATTTTTGCAGAGATTTCCTGTGGAGTGTATTGTTTTCCTTGGATGGTTACTTTGTAGTCGGTACCCATTTTTCTTTTGATTGCACTGATAGTGTTTTCAGGGTTGGTTACAGCTTGTCTTCTTGCTGGTTCACCAACTAATTGCTGGCCATCTTCGGTAAATGCGACATAACTTGGAAATGCCTTACCATATTGGCTTGCACCTTCTGCACTTGGGATAACGGTAGGTTTACCACCGACAAGTACGGAAGCTGCAGAGTTACTGGTTCCTAAGTCAATTCCAATGATTTTTTCTTTTTTAGTATCAGACATAGTTTTCACCTTTACATTTTGTTTTTAATAAAAGTTATTTTGATTTTTTATTTGCAGATATTTTAATTTTAAGATTTCTTAAAATATTTGCTAGAAAAATTATTTTAAGATTAAAATAATTTTAATTTTATAATAATTTATAAATATGAATTTTAATTTTTTATATTTTGATTATTCTTCTTTTTTAGCTTTTTTGCAAACTCTAACTTTAGAGTATTTGATTACCTTATCCTTCAAGGTGTATCCTTTCATGAGTTCATCAACGATTTCATTGTTTTCATGATCCGGACTGTCTACAGTAAGCAATGCCTCATGCTTGAATGGGTCGAATTTCTCTCCCACTGCAGGAATCTCTTCAACACCTTCCTTTTCTAAGGTATTTTTCATTTTTGAATAAATTAGTTCTAAACCTTCTCTAAGTTCTTCTTCGTTAGTTGAGTTTTCAAGAGCCCTTTCCATATCCTCATAGATGTCTATGAATTTTACAATGAGGCCTTCATTTGCATATCTTATCAGGTCTTGCTTTTGCTTTTCACCTTGCTTTCTGAAATTATCAAAGTCTGCTTGAAGTCTTTGTATATGGGATTTTAGCTCTATGATCTCTTCATCTTTCTTTTCAAGGTCTTCTTTCAATTTAGCTAATTCATCATCTTCCTTTTCTTCTTCTCCTTCAGAAGGCACTTCTTCATCTTCAGATTTTTCTTCATCTTCAGAAGGAGCTTCTTCCTTTTCTTCCTGAAGTTTGGATTGATCTTCTTCAATATTCAAATCTTCAGATTTTTCTTTCTTGTTTTTCTTAGCCATTTATTCACCTTTTATGAATTTATCATAAAGTTATAATGAAAGAGAAAGAGAGCGATAAGCTCCTTTAATATTCATGACTTCAATCAAAGAAATTTGATTTGTTTTTTCTATTATATGGGTTAATAGAAAAGTGTTTTATGTTTCTAGATTTAGGGTGTGGGCTTAAATCTAGGAAATCTTTGTTTATAGTGTGATTTTTAAAGAGGATTTTGAAATGTTCTTTGATTTGTGTTTATCCGGTTTGTTATTATTTTTTAGAATCTTATAGGTTTCTCATAATAACTTTTTGAGTTTAAGTTATTCATTGACAGAAGTTTGATTTTTTGATTTGTTTAAGTTCTGCTTTTAATAAATAACCGTTGGATTTAGATTTTATTTTGTCAATTTATATTAAAGTAACAAAATGTTATCTTTCTCTATACTTATTATAGTAACAAAATGTTATATAAAGATTTCGGTTTTTAGTAACAAAAAGTTAATATAATACTTATGACTTATATTATTATAGAGCATAGTGCAGAAATATTAATTTATTTTTACAATTTTTTTAAAAAGTGGAGGTCAAATTATGGAACAGAACCAAAGACAGCAAGATGATGTTGATATGGAAGCCATTCTTGATGTTATGGGATGCAAGACCAGACGTGATATCATGGATCTCTTAAGGGAAGAGCCAAGATTTGTCAGTGAAATATCCCAAGAGCTCCAAATAGGTCAGAAAGCCATTATTGAACATTTAAGGGCTATGGAAGATGTGGGAATCTTAACATCTTCAACAAAAAAAGTGGTCAGAGGTCGCCCTCGTAAGTATTATGACATGCCTAATGATGTGAATGTCAGCATTACAATCACCAAGCATTCATTCAATGTGGCAATTTCCGAGGATATGCTAAATCCTCAAAATGACATTAAGCAATTGCCTTCTGGTGACGAATGGTCTAAGTTATTGGACATTGAAAAGAGAATTGACCAAGGTCAGACAGAAGCCATTGAAGAATTGAAAAGTCAAATACGCTTATACGACAACTTGAAGGAAAGAGCAGAATACATTTTGGAAAGAACTTATAATAGATATTAGATTATTATTAAAATAATAATATAATAATATAATATTTATTATTCTTTTTATTGTCTTTCTTTTTTTACTTTTTTTTAAATTAAATAAATTAAAAATAGTATTATATAAAAAATACTATATTATAAATATAATATATAATAAATAATATTTTCATTATTATTTATTTTCTTATTTTACAAATCCTTGAGATTTATTCCAGCAACTATTGCCTGTCCTAAGGATACTGATCCGTCTCCCGGACAGGAGTTGATGTGTTGAATGAATTCGAATCCATCTTTTTCCACATAGTTCTTAATGTGTGATGTGATTGCCTCGTTGTAGAACACTCCGCCTGTTGCACCTATTGTTCTGATTCCCTTTTCCCTTGCGGATTCCACGGCAAGCTTAGCAAGTCCTATGCTAACTGCCTTTTGACCTGCAACTGCAATCTTATTGAGATTCTCTCCTTCTTCAATCTTGTCTACAACATATCTGAGTATTGCAGTAGTATCAAGAATCATTCTCTTTCCGTTTTCATCTTCATATTCTTTAATGATTATTGGGAAGTCTTCGAGCTTGTCTTCTTCTTTGTAATCATAAGCGTATGATTCCAATTTCATGGAGGCTTCCCCTTCGTAGGTACGTCTGTCACATATGTGGAGAGCGGTTGAAATGGAATCAAGAACCCTTCCGGTACTTGTGTTTATTCCAACGTTGAGATTGGTTTCCAATTGCCTGAAAAGACTTTTTATTTCAATTGCTCCATGCTGGAATGAGTTGATGTAATTTTCATTCAATAGTTCCTTTATGTAATCTTCAGTGTACTTTTCGCTTTCATAGTCACTGTTTGGATTTGCAAGTATGGCTGCCAACATTCTCACTGGGAATTTAGTGCACAAATCTCCACCAGGCATCTTCTGAGGCATCAATGAGGCTGTTCTTTCATAATCCTTAATGTTTGTGTACAGTATTTCTCCACCCCATGAGTTGCCGTCTCCACCATATCCCACTCCATCTGCAGCGATTATGATCATTTCATCATATTCATTTCCTTCCTCTTTTGAATAGTGGTCATTTAACAATGAGATTCCATGGGCATGATGGTGCTGAACAGGTATCAATGGACAGTCATATTCATCTGCAAGCTCTTTTGCAAGCTTTGTAGTGAAGAACTGTGGGTGCAAGTCACATGCGATTGCATCGAAATCATCGGTTTTTGTAATCCTCATCATATGCTTGATTGCTTCCTGGAGGAATTCATAGGTTCTGTACTTGTTGGTATTTCCGATATGCTGGGACACATATGCCTTGGAATTCTTAAGGATAGTGAATGTGACGTCAAGTTCAGGACCAAGAGCGAGAATGTTTAAGTTATCGAACTCTGGATTCAGATGGATGTATTTTCCTTTGAGGTCGTATGGTTCTGGAGTGTATCCTCTTGATCTTCTTATGAATGCAAGCTCATTGTTTCTGAATCTGGCCACGGAATCGTCGCATCTATTGAGTATTCTTCTGTTGTGGATGAGGTAATAGTCAGCTATTTCATCAAGGTTTTCAAGGATTTCCTGGTTTGTAATCATCATAGGCTCTCCAGGAACGTTAGCTGAAGTCATGATATAAGCTGGAGTGTCGGTATGATTGAACAGTAGATGGTGCAATGGGGCATATGGCAACATGACTCCAATATTGTGCAGACCAGGTGAAACTGACTCTGCGAAATCATAATCATCATTCTTCTTTAGGATTACAATAGGCCTTTCCTTTGATAATAATGTCTTTTCTTCAGCTTCTGATACGATTGCATATCCTTTGACGGTTTCAATGTTTGGGCTCATAACTGCAAAAGCCTGGTTTTCTCTTCCCAATCTTTCCCTTAGGAGATTTACAGTATCTTCCATCATCACATTTGCAACTAAGTGTGTTCCTCCAATTCCCTTGATTGCAAATATCTTTCCTTCATCAAGGAGTCTTGCGGTTTCCTTCAAGGGGTCTTCACAATCTATCCTAATTGGATTTTGATTGTCCTTTCCATACAATTCCAAGGATGGTCCGCAGACTTCACAGCAGCTTGCTTCTGCATGATAACGTCTGTCGAGAGGGTTTTTGTATTCCACTTCACATTCATCGCATAATGGGAAATCGTCCATGGTGGTCTTGTCCCTGTCATATGGGACATTTTCAATTACAGTAAAACGAGGCCCGCAGTCAGTGCAGGCATTGAATGGATAATTGTATCTTCTATTGTTTGGATCGTTTATCTCTTCCAAGCATTTGTCGCAGATTGCAAGGTCAGGTGGAATGACTGATGTTCCTGAGAAACTGTCTGAACTTTCCTTGATTGTAAAATCAGCATATTCTTCTGCCTCAACAAGATCTTCGGTTTCCAAGTTGTTTATTTTAGCTATTGGCGGAAGTTCATTTTGGAGTTTGTATATGAAATCAGCTATTTGTTCATCAGAACCTTGGATTATTATCTCCACTACATTTCCCAAGTTCCTGACATAACCTACCAATTTTAATTCAGTAGCTATCCTATATATGAAGGGCCTGAATCCCACTCCTTGTACAATCCCTTCAACCAATACTTTTCTTGTTCTCATTTCCACCATCTAGAATAAAATCATAAATAAAATAAAAAGATAATAATAAAATAATAATATAATTTATATTCAATATATTAATTATATATTATAGTAATTATAAATCTTTTTAATATAATGTTTTCTATTGTGATTTGAATTTAATTAAATTTTTAAAAAGTATTCTTAGTTAAATTATTGATTTTATAATGTTTGTGATAAAATGAAGGAAATTCTTAAAAGTCTTGCTGAAGGAAAGATTTCAATAGAGGAATGCGAGACTCTCTTAAAGGCTGAAAGCATTCGCCAATTGGATGATGTGGCTCAAATAGACACTTCCCGTAGGGATAGGACTGGATTCCCAGAAGCCATTTTGGCAGATAGCAAGGATTATGAAGATCTATTGACCATTATCAAAAGGTATTTTGAAAAGGAAGAGTCAAATGGTTCAATTGAATTGAAGAGCAATATCATAATTACAAGATTATCTAAGGAAAGATATGAGTTATTAAATGAAGATTTGGCTTATTTGCTTGATAAGGGAATCAAATTTGACTATAATAAAAGAGCAAAGATCTTGATTATCTATACGGATGCTTTAGTTGATTTCAATCCTGAATATGGCAAGATAGGACTTTTAACTGCCGGCACATCCGACATTCCAATTGCTGAAGAGGCAAAGGTCATTGTTGAACAGGGAGGATGTGAAGTCATCAGCTCCTATGACATTGGCGTTGCGGGAATTCATAGGCTTTTCCCTCAAATCGCTCATATGGTGGAGGAAGATGTTTGCGCATTCATCGTCTGCGCAGGAATGGAAGGGGCACTTCCTTCTGTTGTTGCAGGATTGGTTGATGTTCCTGTGATTGCCGTTCCAACATCTGTAGGTTATGGTGTAGGTGCAGACGGCAAGGCAGCATTGTATTCCATGCTGCAATCCTGTGCTCCAGGATTATCCGTTGTAAATATTGACAATGGATTCGGTGCAGGAGTCTTTGCTTTAACCATTGCAAAGAACATTGCCAAAAAAGTGAAGATGTCTAAAGGATAATTTTTATTCATTCAATTAATTTTTTATTAATTCTTATTTGTTTTTAATTTATATTATTTTATTGGTGTTTGTATTGATTTTTAGAGACTTTAATCCAGAGATTCATGATACTTATAAAGTGGCTGAGCTCATCTATGATGTTGATTTTAGAACATTCAAGCATGTTTTCAAATCAAAGGAAGAAGGTGTGGAAGCCATTAGGAACAGATTGCTTCTGATTGATTTTGCTGAAGGTGCCCAAGAGGATGAAAATGAACTGTTCTATGTCTTCTTTGATGATGAGGATGTAGAGGAGAATGAAATAATCGGCATGTTCAATGGAGGAAAGGGAGTTCAACATTCACTATTAGGTGATATTAAGAATCAGTTCAAGACCCTTAAATTCAAGGATGCATTAGGTCTTTCAAAAGTCTCCTTTATGGACAATTTCGTTTTGGTAGATGTTGAGGATGAAGACTTTTACATCTGCGAATTGGCTATCTGCTCCAATCAAAGGGGAAAAGGATACGGAACTGAAGCTTTGGATCAATTGATTCAGCTTGCAAAAGATTTGGATTGCAGAAGAGTGGTTTTGGATGCCGATTTTAGAAATGATGGTGCATATAGGCTATACAGTTCCAAAGGATTTAAGGTCTTCAATAGGAAATCATTCGGTGTTCCTGGAAAGAAAAGAGGGATGCGTAATATGGAATTGGTTTTAAAATAGCTATTTTCTATTTATTATCTATTTTTTTATTTTTTTTCTGCTATTTTTTTTAATTTTATAGATTTTTTATTTTTCAATATTTAATTCGTAATTATTCAAACTAATTATCTTTTCATAAAAAAAGAAGATTTTATTGAAAGAATTATTTTCTTCTTCTTTCAAATTCTTCCAGAATCTCATCGAATTCCACTCCTTTGTAAACCAAAAGGAGCAATGTATGAAATATCAAATCAACAGATTCATAAACCAAATTCTCATCATTTTTAGAGGCGATAAGGGTTTCTCCACATTCTTCGGCAATCTTTTCAAGGATCTTGTCCTCTGCCTTTTTATCGCTGTCTTTCATGATGTTGGAGGTGTATGAGTCTATTGGGGAATCCCTACGGCTTTCCAATACTTCATAAACATCTCTTAAAATCTTTTCATCTACCATCAATTCACTTCCATAAAGTGTAATTTACTTAAAAAAAATCAATAATTCGATTAGGTATGCTTGCGCTGTGAGTTTTTAATGGTTTCAGTTATTGCAATCAAAGGATGCTGATCGTCATCGATAATTGTTATGTCGTTGAATGAATTCAATCCTTGTCTTTCAGCAGTCTTTTCCATACCTAACTTAATGTCCTTGTGGAAATCCACAACATAGGAATCGATCTTGTCCAATCCTAATTTTACAGATGCCACTGCCCTATGATGTCCGTCCACTAGGATATATCTGTCTCCGCTTTTAACCACAATGGTCGGTTCAGCCAATCCCTTTTCAAGCTCGTAGGTTCTTCCCTGCAATTCATCGGCATAGACTCTGTCTTGAGTAGGTCTGATCTTTTCTACAGGGACTTCCTCCCTTGTCAATGTGGTTTTGATGTCATAGAGCTTTTCCATGGTTTCCTTGAATGCGTTGACTTTAGTTGGAGTTGACCTTTCGATATGTGACCTTACAATATCTGTGTTGGTCATGATTCCTTTCACATGTCTTCCCTTGTCAACAACAGGAAGTCTTGAAATACCATGTCTGAACATCACTCTTGAAGCGTCGTTGATGTGCATGTCCTCTCTTGCGACGATTACATCTGTAGACATTATTCCACTTACATATTCAGTTTCCCAGTCTTTTAACAATAAGTCGTAAGCGGTTATTATTCCGACAATTATTCCATCTTCATCAACTACAGGATAACCGTCGTGCTTTGTTTCCTTCATCAAGGCAATAACATCTTTGTTGAGAGCATTATATCTTACAGTAATTACATCTTTTGTCATGTAATCCCTTACTGTGGCCTTTTCTTGTTCCATATTCATCCTCCCATACAATGATTTTTAAAAATTAATATTATATTTTAAATTAAGTTAATTCTTATAAAAAAATATTGAATAATTGAATTAATTCAATTATTCTTCAAGCAATTCTTTCAATATCTTAACAGTTTCTCTTGGGTCTGCCTTTCCTTTGGTCAGTCTCATAACTTGACCCATCAGGAAGTTCAATGCACCTTTCTCACCGTTGTGGTAATCGTCAACAGCCTTAGGGTTTTCTTCAACTGCCTGTTTTGCTGCAGCTTGAACTTCATCATCTTTTACAACACCAATCAATCCCATCTCTTCAGCTATTTGCTTTGGAGTCTGTTTGCTGTTTGGCATTTGCTCGATGATTCTTTGACCTGCCTTAGTGGTGATCTCCTTGTTTAAGAGCATGTTCAAGAATTCAATCAAGTCATCAGCTACGATTCCACTATCTGCAAAGTCAAGCTTATTGTATGTGAGTACCCTTTTGAGTTCGTCTCTCATCCATTTTGCTGCGAATTTAGGGTCAACTTCCTTAGCAACCTCTTCGTAGCATTGAGCCAAATCAAGTTCGGATGTAAGCACTTTTGCAGATTCCTCATCGATTCCGTACTCTGCCATGAACCTTTTCACCTTGTTGTGAGGTGCTTCAGGCATGACGTCAAGAACCTTGTTGATCTGTTCGTCGCTGATTTTCATTGGTGGAAGGTCAGGGTCTGGGATGAATCTGTAGTCATCTGCATTTTCCTTGTCCCTCATTGAAACGGTAATCATTTGTGATTCAAGGAAAGCTCTGGTTTCCTGTTTTACTTCACGGCCTCTTTTCAAGAGATTCTTTTGTCTTATCACTTCAAAGTTCAATGCCTTGTATGCACCTTTGATGGAGTTGATGTTCTTCATTTCCACTCTGTTTCCACCATTGATGGAAACGTTTACATCCGCTCTCATGGTACCTTCTCCACGGGCTCCTCCACTGTATTCCAATACTCTGATGAGCTCTTTCAGGAAGTTACGTGCCTCTTCAGGAGAGTGCATGTCAGGCTCGGTAACAATCTCGATAAGTGGGATTCCAGAACGGTTGAAGTCTACAATACCTCTGTCAGGTTTGAATTGTCCAGGATCCTCTTCCATGTGAATCTCTCTGATTCTAACGCCATTCAATTCCCCTTCATAGCCTATTGGCACAGAGGTTTTCTGATATCCGCAAGGCAAGTCAGGATAGTCATAGTGTTTTCTCATGAAATAAGTGAAGTTCTTGTCAATCTTACAGTTAAGCATCAATGAAATCATTAAAGCGTTTTCAATTGCCTTTTCATTTGTTGGAAATGGCTTTGCACCTGGCTGGTTCAAGCATACTGGGCAAACGTTTGTGTTTGCAGGTGCTTCCTGATAGTTTGTTGGACAGTTACAGAATAATTTTGAGTCAGTTTCAAGCTGTACATGTATCTCAAGTCCACACATCATATTTACGTCTATATCAATCCCTCCAAGGATTTTTAAATATTATATTTTTTTATTAAATTATTTTTTAGTCAAATAATTTATTTTAATTAAATAAGAATAAGTAGTTAATAGCTGTTAATTGGAAAGTTATGTTAATTAACTATAAATTCATATTATGTTAGTTTATGTATATTTATATTTATAAAGATTTTCTTTATAATATATATTATTAATAAAATAAGTTGTTATGAAGGAGTTTTTAATAGGGTTTTTCTATTTGTTTAAGGGATTCTTGTACTTCTTATTATTTGTATTTGTTTTTTAAGGAATCCTTAATGTATCTTTTAATGTATGGGTCCAGTTCCGGGCTGACTTCACTTTTCTCGCTTCCTAATTTGCTTTTGTCTGTGAAGGTTCCCTTAAGTGTTCTGCCAGTCCATTTGACTTCCTCTTCAACCCTTTTGCCGTATTTGGTACCGAACATCTTGAAGAGCGGGAATTTGGTGATTCCATTTGCTCCGCTTAAAATGAGTATTCCTATATTTGCCAGATTGTCGGTCCATGTTCCGCAGATTATTTCAAGATCTGGGAATTCAAGTCTTATTGTTGAGACCACCTTGGCATAATACATTGATGCAGGCTGGGAACTGTTTACGTATTCGGTTTCAGGGTGAGGATTCAGGGAATAGAAGATCACCCTATCGATTTTATGATCTCTGATGTAGTCCTTCAAGTATTCCACATCTTCGAAAGTTTCTCCAAGACCAAGTATGATTGTGATTGCTTTTTTGAATCCCAAATCTCCAGCCTTATCCAGCATCTCGCTGATTTGGTCCAATGGCTTGCTTGGACAGACTGTCTTTTGAAACTCAGGATTTGCAGCTTCCACAGCTCCGGTGATTCCCTTGATTTCAGAGCCGTATTCCTCAAGTTCAGAAGTGATTCCTGTATTGAGCCAAACCCCATCTCCGGTTATGGATTGTATGTTTTCAGCTATTGATTTGATCTCCTGTGTAGTGAAGGATTTGTATCCTCCTGAAAGGAATTCTATATTCCATCCGAGTCTGCTGCACATTTCGGCTTCTGCCAATATGTTGTTCACTCTGCGCTTTGCCTTTGTGGGATCTTTGATCTTGTTCTTTTGAGTGCTCATATAGCAGAATTTGCAATCTCCCTTATCGCACCACCATGATAAGAAAACAGCTCTTTCAAGACTTATTTCTGTATATCCCTTTTTCAAGCTGAGGGCATTGGCCTTTGTGACCAGTTCAAGTGTTTCAATGCTGTCTATATTATTCATGGTTTCGCCTTTTGTCTTTCTTTTTCATTGATTTTTGAGAAGATTTGCTCTATTCTCATCTTCTTTCTTTATTAATTTATATTATATTCTTATATATTAAATTTTGTAGAGCAGGAGGCAAATGATGATTTGTTTTTCAAACTTTTTTTATAGAAACATTTATATAGTATGTTATTCAACATATTATTACTGTATTTTTGCAGTGTTAATTTTTATAAAACTTGATTTGCAAGCATGGGTTATTATGCCGTCGTAGCTCAGTAGGTAGAGCGTTCGGCTGTTAACCGATTGGTCACAGGTTCGAGCCCTGTCGACGGCGCTTCTGGGCCCATAGCTTAGCCAGGTAGAGCGCTCGGCTCATAACCGGGATGTCATGGGTTCGAATCCCATTGGGCCCATTGCATATTCTAGTTTTATCATAGGTATTATTTGCTCCGATGGTGTAGTCCGGCCAATCATTTCGGCCTTTCGAGCCGAAGACTCGGGTTCGAATCCCGGTCGGAGCATTTTTTATATTTGAAGATTTTTTGGGGATCTCCTTCCCTCTCATTAGCGGGGGTGTCCGAGCGGCCAAAGGAGACAGGCTTAGGACCTGTTGATGCAGATCTACCAGGGTTCGAATCCCTGCCCCCGCATAATCTTTATTTTCATTTTTTATTCTATTATGGTATTCATATGCCGG
This sequence comes from Methanobrevibacter sp., assembly GCF_017410345.1. Classification (NCBI taxonomy): domain Archaea; kingdom Methanobacteriati; phylum Methanobacteriota; class Methanobacteria; order Methanobacteriales; family Methanobacteriaceae; genus Methanobrevibacter; species Methanobrevibacter sp. The sequence goes on along the minus strand of NZ_JAFQQZ010000044.1, from coordinate 81,224 downwards.
GGTAGGGTAGGCGGTCATCCTACGGGACTGTGGATCCTGTGACTCGGGTTCAAATCTCGGCCCCGGCCCCATTTTTAAACTTTTTTTATCATTTTTATCATTTCTATGAGTCTATTTTTTCATTTTATTTTCAGTTTTTTTCATTTTATTTAGAAAATTTTAGAAATATTACTTTTCAAATGCTCTAACTGCTTTTATTTATATATAAAAAAATAAACTAAATATTAATTAGGTTACATTTAAGTGGGTTTTAATATGGCTAAAAAAGGTTCAGCTGAAGAAAGGGATTTGGTTCACAAATTATGGGATAGAAATTTTGCTGCTATGAGAGCTCCAGCATCTGGAGGAGCCACTAAAAAACCATTGCCTGATGTCATTGCAGGAAATGGCAAGATTTACTTGGCTATTGAAGTGAAGACTACTACTAAAGACAAGATTTATATTGATTCTCCTCAAATTGATGCTTTAGTGGAGTTTTCAGAGACTTTTGGTGCAAACCCATATCTTGGTGTCAAATTCAAATACACAAAATGGTTCTTTTTATCTCCAGACTTAATCGAGAAAACCAGAAATGGAAATTATAAGGTGGAGAAGGATTATTGTTTGGAAAAGGCATATGAGATTGATGAGATCTGTGGCTTTGACAAGCAAATGAAATTTTAATTTTAATTTTTATGATTATTCTTTTTGTCAAAATTGGACAATATTTTACTATTTTTTTTATTTTATCAATAAGTTTATATATTATTAAAACATAATTTATAGTACTGTATTATTATGCCAAGATAGCTTAGAGGCGAAGCGGTTGGCTGCAGACCAATTACACGGGAGTTCAAATCTCTCTCTTGGCTTTAGGTTAACATATCTGATATGTTAATCTATTAAGTATGGGGTTATGGTGTAACCTGGCATCATCTGGGACTCCAGTTGTCTTTGAAGAAATACGCGTAGTCTGATAATCAGTATAGATTGGTTATGTGATGACCAATTGGAGTACTGAGGCATGAGAAATCCTAGGATCGGGGTTCAAATCCCTGTGACCCCATTTTTACTTAATTACTATTTTTATCGATTTTTATCAATTTTACTTATTTTATAGTTTATTTTAGGTAAATTTATTTACTATTTTTTAAAAAATTAAATATGATAAGAAAAATGATTATTTTTTAATTATTTTCAATTTTTTAAAGTTAATTTTAGTGATATTATGGAAAAAATCAAAAATGTCTATTGTATAGAAGGACTTATGGCGGATTCCAATTCTTATCTAATCGATGATTCAAATGGGGATGATGATTACAATTACATATTGGTTGATACCGGAACAGGACAATCCAATGCAACATTATTCTCACAAATAAGGGAAATAGGAATTGAGCCAGAGGATATAGATCTTATTGTAAACACTCATTGCCATTTTGACCATGTTGGTGGTAATGACTTCTTTCCGAATGCAAAGATAGCCATTCATAAGATAGATGCTGTAGCATTGAGAGACCCTGACAGTGAATTGACCGTTTCCTCCTTGTTCGGTTCAATTGTCAGAAAGCATGATGTTGACATAGAACTTGAAGAGGGGGAAAGAATAGCTGATTTTGAAATCATTTCAACTCCTGGGCATACCTCTGGAGGAATATCCTTGTATGATGGTGAGATTCTCATTTGTGGTGATACAATCTTTGCAAATGGCGGTGTAGGTCGTATGGATATTGGTGGAAATCCAAATGACATGAAGGCATCATTGATGCGCTTGAAGGAATTGGATGTTGAATATCTGCTTCCAGGTCATGGCCCTTGGGTAAATAATGGAAATCAGCATATCAAAATGTCTTGCATGATGATGGGAATAAGATAAACTTAGTTTTCCCATTCTTTTTTTATTGAAAAACAAATTAGTTTTAATAATTACGAATGAATTATTGATTTATAAAAAAATATTAGGAGTGGGATTTAAAATCCGAATAATCCTCCTGCACCCATAAATTTCTTTTCTGCTTTTTCAAAGGCGTTTCTTTTTACAAGAATGGAAATCTTGTCACCATTGCTTAAGATGTCATCCGGTTGAGGAATTTCCAATTCGTGGTTGCCTTTGTTTCTGGATATGATGATATAATCCTTAGTTGGTGAGAATTCGGAAACTTTCTTTCCAAATACCTTTGGATTTTGAATTGTCATATCCAATATCTCTGCATTACCCGCACCAAATGCCATCAAGTCAGCTACATTCGGTCTTGTAATGACTTTCTCAAGGAATCCTGCAGCAGTTCTTTCAGGGCTGATTACCTTGTCGATTCCGACTTTCTTGAATGCTTCTTCGTGGTCAGGATTGCTTACCCTTGCAATGATCTTTCCATCTGTATACTCTTTCACTAAAATGCAAGAAAGTAAGTTTGATTCATCGTTACCTGTAGTTGCCACAAAAACATCAGCTTCCTCAATATTCGCTTCTTCCAAGGTTTTTGTATCTGTTCCGTTACCGCAGATAACCATTGCATCCAATTCTTCTGAAGCATTATCACATAAGTCTTCATTGCTTTCAATTATTGTTACATCATAACCATGAATAATTAAACGGTCTGCAAGGGAAAGCCCTACACGACCTCCGCCCATAATCACAATATACATAACAATCACCTAATAATCTTTTATAAATATGATAACTCATTAATTTTTTAATAGTCTTTAAAAAATTTATAAAATTAATATCTTAATTTATACTTATAAATCTTTCTAAATCTTAGTTTTAATTTATAAGAACAATATAAAAATAGCATTTTTTCGTGGCGATTTTAGGGGGCATTCCCTATTTATGGGAACAAGAATTAAAATAGATTTTTTTTGGGCTGTTTAAAGTTCATAATAAATTATCTCATTCATTATGCCCATTTCTCATTGAATTTTTAATTCTTCTAGGACTAATCAGTCCTCCAATTGTTCTGAATACCACTAAGACAGGAATGATTTCCAATCTGCCAATCCACATCAGGAAGATCAATGTCAGTTTTACAGGAAGAGGCAATCCTCCGAAGACTATTCCAGTGCTTAATCCATTATTGCTTATAAGGGATACAACGTCAAAGAGTGCTGTAAACGGATCATATCCGTACAATGTCATAACCAGCCATCCGAAGACTAAAAACATGAAGAAGATGACCATATATCCAGAAGCCTCTTTAATTTCTCTTTCATTAATCTTCTTCCCACCAATCCTTGTGCTAACAACTCTTCCTTCAGGTGAGACCAAGTTAGTTACAGTCAGATTCATTCCTTTAAGGACTGTAATGACCCTAATGAGTTTCATACCACCTACTGTGGACCCTGAAGAACCTCCAATAACCATCAAGACCATTAGAATGATAAGGGAGGAGCTTTTCCATGTGGCAAGTTCGTGGGCAGGCACAACATTCGCACCGGTAGTTGTAATTGCAGATATGACTGTGAATATCTCTTCAATAGGCACCATCTTGTTTGTCACTAAAATGATCGCACTTGCTAGGATAATTAGGGAAATCATCAATTGGAATTGAACATCCTTTAAAAGTGCCTTTCCTTTTGTTTTTGCAATCCTATAGTGGATTGTAAAGCTGGTTGCACCTACAATCATCAGGAACATGCTGATGATGTATACCAAGTCATTCTGATAGAAACCCACATTTGCATTTTTAATGGACATTCCTCCAGTGGAAATGCTGGTGAATGTGAGGTTTATGGAATCAAAGATAGGAAGTCCCGCCAGAATGAAAAGAAATATTCCCAGTGCAGTATAAATCAGGTAGATTTCCAAAGCTTTCCTTAAGGTGTTTGCAATGTTCGGCTTGATCTTTTCTTCTCTAGCTTCTGATTTGTATAATCTGGCCGCTGCAGTACCTGACCTGATTAAAATTCCGATGAATATGATTACAATTCCTAATCCACCTATCCATTGTTCCAAGCTTCTTAAGAATAGGATGGATTTAGGCAAGATTTCAACATTTACAAAAAAAGTCATTCCACTTCCTGTCCATGCGGACATGTTTTCAAAAAGGGCATCGACAAAGTGGATATCTAATGAAAGGGCCATGATTGAAGCTCCGATAAGTGAAGCCCATAGCCATGCAAAGGATGATATCAGCATTCCATGCTTTAGCCTAAGCTTGTTATAGCCTTTAAATTTGTTAGTGAAATAGGTTCCTATAACAAATGAAGTAAAGCAGGGAATTAAAAAAGCGCTCACTTTAATATACTCTCCATACACCAATGCAACTAAGATCGGAGCTAACAATACAACTCCTAACCCTTGCATTATGTACCCTAAGTAATGGAGCACAACGAATAAATCTGCTTTAGTGATATATTTCCTTTTCATACAAATATTGATTATATCCTTTATGTATTTAAATATTATTATAGTTTAGTTTTTATATGTACAAACCATATTAAAAAAAATATATAATTTTATATAAAAGATTTATTAAATATTCTATTAATAAAGTTAATTTTTTCAAGGATTTGAAAATTTTTTTAAGTCATATGGGAATTATTCCAAATAGCAAACAGCAGTTGATAAAATGAGAGGCAAGAAAGTTATTGTATTCCTAATAGTCGGTTTGATAATAATGGCCGTAATGCTATACTTCATTGGTATAGATGATGTCATAAGGGCTTTAGAAATGTCAAACCTATGGTTTGTCTTATTGGCTGTTTGCTGTCAATTCTTCACTTATTTTCTGTTCACTTGGAGATGGAACATCATCAACAAGACCGCGGATATGGATTTGGGAATAAGAAAATCCCTTCCTATGGTATTGGTTAGCTTAGCTGTAAACAACATCACTCCAAGTGGCCGTGGCGGAGGAGAGCCTGTAAGAGCCTATCTTTTGGCAAAAGAGGGCAATTTTAAGTTTGAAGACACCTTTGCAACTGTCATTGCAGACAGGGCTTTGGATACTTTCCCATTCGTCATACTTTCCATTCTGACAATCATTGGAATGATATTCACCTTTTCGTTGGATATCGCATGGATTATCCTGTTGGTTCTCTGTGTTGGCGGAATCACCGCTTTGGTTATCCTATTGCTCTATGTGTGCATCAACCAATCCTTTGGTGTAAAGATCACATCATGGGTCATAAGGATAACCCGCAGATTCTATAAGAAATTCAATGAGGATACTGAAAAGAGGATTGTTGAGGCGGTCATAACTTTCCAATCCAGAATGAATGCATTGATGAGGGATAAGACCATTATCTATTATGCCTTGCCATTGTCCTTCCTCATTTGGATATTTGAAATCTTAAGGGTATATGTGGTCTTTTTAGCGTTTGGGGCAGATGTCTCTCCAATTCTCATTGGTGAAGTGTTCATCATAGCATCACTTGTCGGTATGGTCCCTCTTCTTCCAGGAGGTCTTGGTGCTGTAGACGGCATTATGATTCTGTTCTATGCTGCAGCAGGAATCACACCTTCAATCAGTGCGGCAGCTACTGTTGTGGAAAGATTGATTTCATTTTGGATGACAACTTCAATCGGATTGCTTTGCCTTTCAATGTTTGGAACTTCCGTATTGGACAGATCATTTGAAATGGCTGAAAATGAGAATGAAGGTGATGATGAGCTTTCTGAAGAAGGACAAAAGGTCTTGGAACAGATAGATGAGGATTCCACAGATGATTCTTTGGATAGTGAAACCGAAGATCCAATTTCTGAAGCTAAGGATGAGATGGAAGATGAAGAGGTTCTGGAAGCTGAAGCTGTTCTTGAAGTTGTAACTGAAGAAGAAAAAGAAGTCTTGGAAGAAACAGTTCAAAACCAGTAAACTAATTTTTATAAAAAGAGTATTAAGAGCTATTGAATAGCTCTATTTTTCTATTTTAAATTTTATCTATTTTTTAATTATTTGGCCACTACAGTAACATTTCTTTCATATACGCAGCCTTGATATTTTCCATCACCGGCATAAGTGAAATCACCATAGTAATTATCTTCAGGGGCATCGGAGAGATACTCCGCTTTTTCTATCACAAATTCGCCGTTTTCATCCGTCTGCGTATCCACCAATGTTCCAAATTGATATCCTGGCTTATGATATGTGATTGTTTTATTTGGAACTCCCTGTCCATATGAATCCATCAATGCTCCCTTGAAGGATTCTCCCTCTGTAACTTCAGTTGCATTGATTATCATGAATGTAGTCACATCATTGTTGAATTGGAACCAGAATACCCCAATGCAGATTGCAAATGCAATCAGCAGGAATAAAAAATAATAGCTTTCCCTTTCCATTTTAGACACCTTAAATTGTATATTTAATATTATATTAGTAAAATATTTTTAATAAATTTAACTTTTTAGAACCTTCATTAATTTTTTATTTTACAATTAAATAGGAAACTTTATTTTAATGAATTAATATATAATTAATTATTAGTATAAATTAGATAACTTTAATTTTTTTAAATTAAATCTCGAGATTTTAATTTATTCTAATTCAATATTTAAATATTTAAATGGTGAAAAAATGGAAATTAACGGTGTAGAAATTAAAGATACTTTCGCAGAAGGTTTCGGAATTAAAGTAACTAGAATCTTAGTAACTGCAGCAACTCCAAGACTTGCAAAAATCGCAGCAACTGAAGCAACTGGTTACGGAACTTCTGTAATCGGATGTCCTGCTGAAGCAGGTATTGACTGTTTTGTACCAGCTGAATGTACTCCTGACGGAAGACCTGGTTACGCAATCATGATCTGTCAAGGTGGTAAAAAAGCACTCGACCACGAATTAATGGAAAGAATCGGTATGTGTGTTTTAACCGCTCCTACTGCAGCTGCATTCAACTTACTTGAATCTGAAGAAACCTTAAAAACCGGTAACAAACTCAAATTCTTCGGTGACGGTTACGAAAAAGAATGCTGCATTGACGGCAGAAAAGTACACTCCATTCCAATCATGTCCGGTGACTTCATTGTAGAATCCGAATTCGGTTACAAAGATGGTGTAGCTGGAGGAAACTTCTTCATCTTAGCTAGAGACGTAATGGCTGGAGTTAAAGCTGCTCAATTAGCTGTAAAAGCAATTTCCCACGTACCTGGTACCATCACTCCATTCCCTGGTGGTATGGTTGCTTCCGGTTCCAAAGTAGGATCCAACAAATATTCCAAATTCTTAAACGCATCCACTAACGAAAAAATGTGTGTAACCTTAAAAGACCAAGTCGACTCTGACATCAGACCAGATGCTGATGGTGTATTTGAAATCGTTATTGATGGTGTAGATGAAGAATCTGTAAAAGCAGCTATGAAAGCAGGTATTATGGCAGCTTGTACCGTTGACGGAGTACTTGAAATCAGTGCAGGTAACTTTGACGGTAAATTAGGTAGTTACATCATGAAATTACACGAATTATTTGAATAATTCTGTAATTTATTAAAATTTAATTTAATTAGTACATTAGCTTAAGATGGTGTATTAATGTTTTGAGATAATTCTATTATCTCAACTCTTTTTTCTTTTTTTATTATATTTATTTATCATTTTTTAACAAATTTTTTGAAATTAGATTTACAATTTATTGGGTGGAGGAATAATCTTAATGAAGGAATATTTAGCGGAGACAAAAAGCATTGATTATATGAACCCACATATCCAAGAAAAGGTTCAGGAATTAAAAGATCAATCATATGATGATGAAGATTATATTAAAAGAGCTTATATCTTTGTCAGAGATGAAATTCCACACTCATGGGATATACAAACAAATATAGTTTCAAGGACAGCCAGTGATGCATTAATAAATGAGACAGGGATATGCTGGACAAAATCATGTCTTCTTGCAGCACTTCTTAGGGCAAATGGAATTCCATCAGGAATCAGTTATCAGTTGCTTACAATAGCTGAAGATGATAGTTTAGGTCATATTGTCCATGCCTTAAATACTGTGTATATTAAAGATTCAAATAAGTGGATTAGGCTTGATGCTCGTGGAAATGTTGGAAAGGAGGAGGATGATTTTAGTTTAGAAAAAGATTACTTGGCCTTTTCACCTAGAAGCGAATTTGGAGAAATTGATTTTCACGATAACAATCCTGATTTGGATGAAAGACTAGTTAATAAACTTGAGGAAACTGAGAATCTAATGGAAATGAATATAGATTTTGAGTTTTAATTATTTTTCAGTTTTTTTAATATTATGCTATTTTTAATAAAAAAGTTAGAGTTTACTCTTTAAATTGTTTAGTAAACTCATTTATTTCCTTAAAGTCTAAATTAATGCCTAAAAGGTTTCCTTCTTTTTTTAGTTCTTCAATGGCCATGTCCACATGAGTCTTATCCGGTCCGGATATCCAATGGGAATGGACTCCATTCACTGAATTGTACATGACATCCAAGGATTCCTTAACCTCTGGATTGTTCTTGACCATATCAATGAAATGGTCCTTTTCCTCTTCATCCAAGACTCCAATGGTTCTGGTAACAGGGGTTCTGATTCCTGGGAAATGGTATTCTATATTTTCCAAATGGCAATTGTGCTTTTTAAGTATTTCAAATTCCCTTTCAAGGAAATCGATTCCATGATTTTGAGTGATATGAACCAAGTTAGGTTGTACGGCAGCAAAGTATATGTCGTTTCCTCCACTCACTTCAGGGGAAATAACCTTGTTTGCACCGGCATTCTTCAATCTTTTGATGCTTTCCTTTTTGCTTGCCCTTGATATGATCCAAGCGTCTTCATAGAGTTCCCTTGTTGTAAGGACTATGAACAGATTGTCAACATCGCTTCCGGTTGTCACTATCACTCCCAATGACTTGTCAATATTGAGCTTTTTAAGGGTTTTGTCTTCTGTTGCATTTGCATGAAGTGCAATGACATTGTCATCTTCTTCGATGTCTTCCAATTTTTCATCATTCTTCTCAATTATGATTACTTTCTGGTTTCTTTTCATCAGTTCTTCATAGACTGCGGTACCTACTCTTCCAAAACCGCATAAAATATAATGGTTTTCCATTTCAGCCAATCTTTTTTCCATATGTCTTCCACTCCTGATGTCGTGTAGGTTTTCTTCAAATGAATTAATAATAATGGTAAATATATATGCAAGCAATCCTAGACCTGTTAGGGCTAAACTAGTAGAAAATAATTTTTGAAGTGGAGTAACTGGTATTATATCTCCATATCCTACAGTTGCCACTGTTATGACTGTATAATAAATTGAGTTATTTATGTTAAGGCCCATGATGAAATAAGATCCTAAAATCCCATAGGCAAAAATTATGATAATAGCGAGGATTCCACGCATTCCTGCCTTATTTTTTCTCAAATCTTCAATAATTTTTCTTATTTCACTCATTATGATTCTCCATTAATTCTTAAACTTTTCTTATTTTTCAAGTATTAAGATTTTTATTAATATTATTAATTTTCTTTATTGTATATTTAATTATTAGTAAGTTTATATATTATATTATTTATGATATTTTTTTTAAATCTTCAAAAATAATTCAGCATTAAAGGTGAAATAATGGATCCAATAGATATGATGACAACAGACTATAATTGTGAATATTTAGGGCTTTCTCGATTGTGCTTGATGGAGAATGCAGGCAAATCATTGTCAGATGAGGTGGCAACCCTTTCAACTTTCAAGTTTTCAAAGCCAGTGAAGGTTATCATTTTCACAGGTTCTGGTGGAAATGGTGGAGACGGGTTTGTCGCAGCAAGGCATTTATTGAACAGAGGCTTTGAAGTCGAAGTGTATTGTTTAAATTCCTTAGATGAGATAAAGTCTGAGGATGCATTCACAAACCTTGAAATACTCATGAATATGGAACCGAGAGTTTCACGATTGTCTGTTGATTTCATTAAGGATTCTTCAGATTTGGACAAGCTTGATTTTGATTCCAATAGTGAGTATATAGTACTTGATTGTCTTCTTGGAACTGGAATCAAGGGAAAGCTCAGAACAAAGGTTAGAAAAACAGTGGAGATCATCAATGAAATAAACGGCATAAAGATAGCAGTGGATGCCCCTTCAGGTTTGGATCCATTAACTGGAGAGATATCAGACATTGCTGTAAATGCTGACTATACCGTAAGCTTTCATAAGATCAAGACCGGTGTCAAATTGGCAGGTGAGGAAAAGACCGGCGGAGTCATCACCTGTGATATTGGAATTCCTATAGAAGCTGAATTGTTTGTTGAAGGTGGCGATTTGCTTAGACTGAAGAACAGGGCCAATGATTCCCATAAGGGAAACAATGGCAAGGTCCTGATTGTAGGGGGAAGCAAGGATTATTATGGTGCCCCTGCAATTTCAGCTAAGGCAGCCATTGCAACAGGTGTTGACTTGACTTATATCTACACTCCAAGGAATGCGGCAATTCCTATAAAATCATTCTCTGAAGATTTCATTGTAACTGAAGCAAAAGGAGATTATCTTTCCCTTGAGGACTTGGATGATATTTTGGAACTTGCTTCAAAGGTGGATGCTGTTCTATTAGGTCCAGGTTCAAGTCAAATGGAAGAGACTGGAAAGCTATTCAATGTATTGGCAATGAAAATAGACAAGCCATTGGTTTTGGATGCAGATGCATTGAAATTGGTTGATATTTCTTTAGTCTCTAAAAAAGAGGATTTGATTATCACACCTCATTTGTCAGAGTTCAGGTCTTTCTTTAAGGATATTCCAAGTGAGGATTTGGATAAGCTTGAAAAGATAGTTAAATTAAGCAATAAGGATAATCTCGACTTTAGAAAAGTCAATGACAAGATTGATGGTTTGCACAAGATTACTAAAAACATTAACGGTTCAGTCATATTGAAAGGCAAATATGATTTTATCTTCAATGGAAACAGATTGAAGATCAATAGGACAGGAAATCCTGGAATGACTGTTGGCGGAACAGGAGATGCATTGGCGGGAATTTGTCTCAGCTTATTGTCCCAAGGATTGAATAGCTTTGATGCGGCATTGCTTGCCCCTTATCTAAATGGAAAGGCTGGAGATTTGGCCTATGAGGCACAGGGATACGGCTTTGGAGCTCAGGATCTGACTCAGTATTTAGGTGCAGTGATGAGTGATTTGATTGAATAATTCATATTCTTTTTTATTTTTTAGAGTGATTTAATTGACTGATTTGGTTAAAGCCATTTTTAGAAAAAGGGCCAATCGATTTATTGTGGAAGCAGAGCTTGATGGGGAAATTGTCAGGGCACACTTGCCGAATACAGGCAGATGCAAGGAGCTTTTGGTTGATGGTGCAACAGTTTATCTAAAGCCAAGTGACAATCCCAATAGAAAAACCAAATACTCTCTCTATTTGGTTGAAAACAATGGCGCTCTTGTTGCAATGTTTTCACAGCAAGCGAATAGTATTGTCTTTGATGCCATTAAAGAGGGAAAGATTAAGGAACTTTTAGGCTATTCCATTTTAGAATCTGAAAAGACAATTGGAAATTCAAGGATTGATATTTATTTGGCAAATGAAGACAGTTCAAATGATGGTTCAAAAGTCATTGATGAAACATATGTTGAAGTAAAGTCAGTCACCCTAATCAAGGATGGAGTTGCACAGTTTCCGGATGCCCCTACAGAAAGAGGCAGAAAGCATTTGGAAGAGCTTATTTCACTTAAAAAAGAAGGAATTAGGGCAGTTGTATTTTTCCTGATTGAACATCCAAACGGAAATAGCTTCAGGCCTAATTGGGAAAATGATCCCAAGTTTTCACAGACTCTAAACAAGGCATATGCCGAAGGTGTGGAAATTCTTGTCTATAAGACAGAAAATACCTTGGAAAGCATTGAATTAGTTGGAAATTCATTGGATTTTAGTTTGGAAAAATAGTTTATTTTCAATATCATAATCTACAGACTTTTTTTTAAAATAATACGATATTGGAATGTTTTAATGCTCTATAAAAATAGCTTATTTTGCTTTAAATTTAAAAATAACGAAAAATAGTTTAAAAAAAGGCGAGAATAATATGCAAAGGTTTAATTTTTAAAAAAAACATATGTAAAGGGGGTGATATGTAATTGAGTACATATTATTCTCTTTTTATAATATATCGTTTCCCATTTATAAAGTTTTTGATTAAAAATATGATTTACATACTTTTGAAAAATTTTATTAAAGAATTATCATGCTTTTTTTAATTTTTCTCAAATTTTTTAGACAATTGGCCAATTTTATTAATTTTTCATATTATAAAAATAGCAAATTTTTTAATTTTTTTTAAAATTAGTTAAATTTAAACTTAAAATCAAATAAAAAAAGAAAAAATAGATAAAAGAATTATCTATTTAATTTTTGATAGTTTGCAGCTTGAAGACCGTGGTATTTGATCATGCCTTCAACTTCTCTTTGGTCGGTTTCCTTGTCTTCAAAGGTGATCTGTTCAATGCTGTGTAAGCTGAAAGGTGACTTTCTGCTTATAGGTTGCATGGAACCTTTGAAGAGTTTCATCACGACTTCTCCGCTGACTCTTCTTTGCATATGGTCGATAGCCTGATCGATGTCCTCTCTTAAAGGCTCTTGCCATAATGCTTCGTAAACCATGTCAGCGTATAATGTGCTCATGTATTCTGCAAATCTCAATTCATCTACAGTCAAGACCAATGGTTCCAATGCTCTGTGAGCAGCGATTAAGAGTTTAGCACCTGGAACTTCATAGATTTCTCTGCTCTTAAGACCGATCATTCTGTTTTCGATGATGTCCACTCTACCGACACCGTTTTCACCGGCAATCTCATTTGCCTTGCGGATCAAGTCTACAAGTCCCATCATTTCTCCATCGATAGCTACAGGAACTCCTTCCTCAAATTCAATGCTTACTTTGGTAGGGGTGTCCTTAGCGTCTTCTGCAGATTTAGTCCATTCATAGATGTCTTCAGGAGGCTCATTTGCAGGGTCTTCAAGAACGTCACCTTCAATAGCTCTTCCCCAAAGGTTTTCATCAATACTGTAAATCTTATCATATGCCAAATTAAGTCCATGTTCCTTCACATAAGCCACTTCTTCAGTTCTTGTCAGGTTCTTTTCTCTGATTGGGGCAATGATATCAAAGTCAGACATGGATCTGATGATGGCTTCAAATCTGAATTGGTCATTTCCTTTTCCTGTACATCCGTGTGCGATTGCAGTTGCACCTTCCTTTTCAGCGATTTCAATGATTTTCATTGCAATCAAAGGTCTTGCAAGTGCAGTGCTTAATGGGTATCCTTCATATTCTGCATTTGCCTTGATTCCTCTTGCAATGTATTCGTTTGCAAATTCATCCTTTGCGTCAATGATGTAATGTTTTCCTGTGTTGATCTTGTCTGCAGAATCTTGAGATTTCTTTAAATCTTCAGGGGGTTGGCCAACATCAACACATGCGGTAATTACTTCGTAATTATATTCCTCTTCCAATAATTTAACGCATACAGTGGTGTCTAATCCTCCACTGAATGCAAGAACGACTTTTTCCATATTATCACTTTTATTATTTAATAAATTTAGTAAATTTAATTTTGTTAAATTTTTTGTTGATTGATATTATAATTTAAGTTTAAATTATAAATTAAGTTTTGTATTTTATTATATATAGTTTTTAAGTTTAAAAAGAATTTATTAAATTTATATTTTATTGTATATGGTTTTTAAGTTTAAAAAGAATCAATTAAATAAAATAAGATATAAAAATTATTATTGTATATTTTTTATATTTTCAAAACTATTTCTTAAAGGCGATTTGATGGATGACTTGAATAGAAACAATTTGGAATTGGAGATCGTTTCCCATGAAAGCGGAGGATTCATTTCTGCAAATAGGAATATTTTCAATAATATTCCTTTATCAGACAATTCCAGATTCATTTTAAATCAGGCCATTAAGGGAACTCCCATGATAAAGATTGGAGAGGGATATCCGAATGTCATGCTTGTTGCTGGAGTTCATGGAAACGAATTGGCTCCTCAGATTGCCGCTTATAATTTGATTGAGAAAATTGCTGGTTTGGATTTGCAAGGCACTGTTTATATCATTCCTTCAGCTTCTCCAAAAAGCACTATGGACAATTCAAGATATTTTGATGGGATTGACTTGAACAGATCCACTCATCTGCCTAATACAATAACAAATAACATTCTAAAGAAAGCCAAGGAATTGGGTATTTCTGCAATCGGTGATTTCCATTCATCTGCACCTAATTCAAATCCAGGTAAGGAAGGGGTATTCTGCACTCAAAAGCCATGTACAGCAAGCTTTTACATTGCCGATTACATTTCCAAGAAAGTTGGCTCTGAAAAGATCATTTATCCTATGGCGGGGATTCCTTTTAAGGGAGCTCTTGAGGATGAATCCAATTTGGCGCAGATTCCAGCTGTAACATGTGAGGTATTGTCAGCCATTGGATATTCAAATGAAAAGATTTGCAAAAGATCTTACCTGCAGATGAAAGCCTTTTTAGAATATTTTGGCATAATTGAGAAAACTTATGATTAAATGATTTAAAAATATTCTCTACTTTTTTTAAAATAGTAAACTATTTCCAATTTTAAATCATTCTTTTCTAAATAGTAAACTATTCCTTAAATTATTACTTCTCAAATGCTCTCATTTAGTTTATATTGACTTAAAATCAAATATTTATTTGAACATACTTATTTGGAGTGTTTTAGAGTATGTCAATCAATAGGATGTGTTAGTATTTCCTCTTATAAGGGCCATACCATATTTGCATTTGTTCTTTCTCTATTAATGTTTTATAATCCTTTGGCTATTGCATTAGCGGTAATCTCAGCGAATATTCCTGACTTTGACCATGAATTCAAAAGAAATCATGTTCTCACAATCATTGCTCTAGGGGCGTTGATTTCAATCTTTCTGTATTTTCTGGGATTGCCTTATTATTTAGGCCTGGTGATTATATTGCTTGGAGCCATATTCTTGGTCTCAAGCCATAGAGGATTTACCCATTCTATTTTAGGTGCATTTCTAATAAGTCTTATTTTATCACTTTTCCTCTTTTTTGGAATGGGTCTGTCTTCCTATGATCTGGACTTCAATAACTCAAGAAACCTGATGATTCTGTTGATATTGATTATTGCTTTAGCATTGCTCTTCTTGAATAAGAAACTCTCTCCAGTATTCTTGGTAGCTATTGCAATATTGGTTGTCTCTGTAAATATGGGCTTTATTCCTCCTTTAAAGATCAATTTGACATTGCTTGCATTCTCAATATTCTTTGGATTGTGCAGCCATATAATCCTGGACTCCTTCACCCATTCTGGAGTCAAGGCATTCAGTCCATTTAGGGACAAGGAATACCATAAGAAATTAGGTGTTTTATTGTTCTTGATTTTGATGGTGATGTTTGTATTTTTGTTTCCTAATAAACTCCTCTTTTACCTTAATTTTTTAACTGGTCTTTAAGGAATTTTCTTAATACGGACTTAAGGATTTTCAATTAATTTTTTAATAAATTTTTTTTATTGAAATCTTTAGAATTTTTTCTAATTTTTTAATATTTTTCAATAACTTAGTATTACTATCTGTTTTTATCACCAAATTTTCATGAAAAATATAAAAAGATTTATAATAAATAATCATGATAAATAATAGTGTTTATAATATATTAAAAAAATTAATTTTTTTACTATCATTATATATAATTTATATGGTGCTTTTATTGCATATTTTTTTTCATGTGGAATTTGTCATGAAAGTGTCATGAATATTTATGATAATTTATCATGATTTGTTATGATTGGTTAAAAAATTTTAACTGTTTTTTGCAAATTTTTGACTTATTGTAAATATTTTTAATTTAAAACATTATGGGGTTATTTTAATGTTTTTAAGTAGAATTTATTATGCGATTGCTTATTTGGTGGTTCTTATTTTGGAAATTATCAAATCCACAATAGATATGGCCTTAAGAGTCTTTAAGAGTGATGGCTTTGACCCTATTGTAATCGATATTGATACTGATTTGAAAAGACCGATTTCTCAAACAATCTTAGCAAACAGTATCACCTTGACTCCAGGAACCTTGTCTGTAGACTTGGACAGCGAAAATCAAGTTCTTAAAGTTGCAGTCATTGCTCCAAGAGACGTTAAGGACATCATTCCCTTTGAACCTTATATCAAGGGAATGCTGGAATAATTTCTAAAATTTTCATTTAATTTGTCGATACGGCTTTAAATGAATGAATAAGCGATTTAATTTATGAAATTTTGTAATGTTTATTAATCTGATTTAATTTATTAATCATAGAATGTGATGATAATGGATATTTTATTGATTTGTGAGTGTTTCTTAATAATTGCATTGATTGCATTTTCAATTGCAAGCTTGAGGATTATTACATATAAATCCATATCTATGGGACTTATAGGTACTTCTTCATTCACTTTGGCACTTACTTTGCTACTTATTACAGTCGGTACAATATATAATATCGGATTTTTCAAGGATATTGCTCTGGCATTGCTCCTATTGGGAATTGTTGGAACAATAGCCTATGCAGCAGTTATGAGGAGGGCATAGATGATGTTTGGAATTGACCCGGGTTTAATAAATCTCATTCAATCAGTCTTGCTTGTCATTTCTGCGCTTCTGATATTGGTTGCAGTAGTAGGTGTCTTAAGGATTGATAGAAACTTAGACAATGTAGTCTATGCCAGAATCCATATTTTAGGGATTGTTGATGTTGCAGGAATAATCGCATTCATTGCATTGGGCCAACCCTTGTTTGCCCTTATCTATTTATTCCTAGCTCCACTCTTGGCTCATGCATTGGCTAATGCTTATTTCCATAGTGAAGATGATCTTAATAATCCAGTACTTAATCCAAACCTTTTGGAGGAGGAGATTTTGGAAGAAAATGAGGACGTTCCAGAAGCTCCTGTCGAAGATGATGAGGATCTTGAAGAGGCTCCTGTCGAAGAGGAATTGGATTCAAGTGTTGATGAAGATTTAGATGAGAAAAGTGGGGATGATGGCAATGATTGAATATATAGTTATTTTTGTTGCAGTTGTAAGCGCTATTATCGCACTTTTACAAAATGACTTGCTTAAGGCAGCAATCTTGACAGGTATTTCCGGATTCTGTGTGGCATTTCTCTTCCAGATTTTGCTTGCTCCGGATGTGGCATTGACCCAAGCTATTGTGGAAGGGGCAATCGTACCTGTATTTATCGCACTGGCTGTCTTAAAGACCAGAAGGGAGGAGGCATAGTTATGATGGATCTTCAATTGGCGTCCTTGTTCGCTTCTGGCGCATTTATAATTATCGGACTATTTGCAGCAATATTCATAGATAATCTGATTAAAAAAATTATCGGTATTGCTTTCATTGAGGAAGGGGTTAACCTTTTCCTGATTTGCCTAGGATACAAGGCAGGAGGCGTTGTTCCTATCTTCCTGCCAGGCATGACTGCAGACTGGTTTGCAGCGAATGCGGCTTATCCTTTGCCTCAAGCATTAGTTCTTACAAGCATTGTAATTGGTGCAAGTACTTTAGCAGTGATGTTGGCTTTGGCTATGGTTCTTTACAGAAAGCATGGAACCTTAAGCGTATCTGAGATAATGGGGGATGAAAAATGAATTATCTGATTCCATTGATGGTTGTCATTCCAATATTGGCTGCTTTGATCGTTAACATATTTGGTGGAAAGGACAAGACCGTAAAGGCCATTTCACTTGTTGTGGCCATTGCAATTCCTATAATTGCAGTTATTGCAGCTGTCGGTGTCCAATTCTTCGGAGGACACGACCCAACACTATTGGCCAATTCACTTCCAGCAAATCTTGCAGGCACTCTTGCAGCAAGCTACAATACTGGTATTGTTTATGTATTTGAAAATATTGAAAGGATATTCATATTCCTTATGGGAATCGTTGCATTCCTTGCAGTGCTTACTTACTTCTCTGAGAAGAAGGAAGTCTCCGGACCTTACCTATACCTTATTTTTATGGGTATAGCATCTGTAACCGCATTGATGCTTTCCAACGATATTTTCAATATGTATGTGTTCTTTGAAATTACAGCCTTGACCCAAGTGGGTATTATCATAGCATCAAGCACTGAGGACAATTATGAAATTGCCTTGAAATACCTGATTTTAGGTGCAATCGGCGGACCAATGCTCTTGTTGGGAATTGCATTCATACTCGGAACAATCGGTTCTGTAAACATAAATGACATTATATATGCAATTAGCAACAATTTCGTAAACCCATATTCTCCAAGCCTGGTGATCGGTTTTGCATTGATCTTGTTTGGATGGCTATACTCAGCAGGATTGCCTCCATTCCACACAATCAAATCAGCGGTTTACTCAAAGGCAAGACCTAACGGATCTGCAATATTGCAAGGATTTTCAGTATTGTGCATGCTCGCATTCGGACTTGCAATGTATAAGATATTTGCTTATATCCCTTACTTCAATACAGCCATAATCGTATTTGCCATTCTTGCGATGGTTTTAAGTGTGGCAATGTCTGCAATGGAGGTAGACTTTAGAAGAATGATAGCATTCCTGGCTGTAGGGGAACTTGGTTTCATTGCCTTAGGTTTCGGTATAGGCACACAATACTCAATTGCAGCGGCATTGTTCCAGGCAGCGAATGAGATTGTGATCACTGCATTGCTGTTCATTGGATTCGGTACTGTATATTACCTTACAAAAACCTCTGACACCAGAAAGTTAGGAGGATTGATTGGAGTGGATTCCACAATGGCAATAATGGTATTGCTTGGAGGATTTGCTTTGGCAGGTGTTCCACCGTTCAACGGTTTCCAAAGTAAGCTGATGCTTGTGCAGGCTGCCTTGGATGCAGGATACACAGAGTTGGCCATACTTGCAATCATTGTAAGTGTAGTTATATTCTTCACCTTTGTAAAGGCATTCCATACTGTATACTTGCAGCCAAAACCAAAGGACTTGAAATTTGCTCATGATAAGATTCCAAAGGCTACCGTATTTTCTGTAGCCATTCTATTGATTATTTGTTTGGCATTGGGTATTTTCCCAAATATAGTAACTGATGTATTCATTCCATTTGCAGGAGGATTGATCTGATGGGTTTATACAGTAAATTCTTAGTTTCAATGAAAGAACTTAAGTCTAATTTATCCAAAGACCCTACAACCATGAATAACGTTTCAGGAGCAATAGCTGCCGAATTCCTGGTGTTCGTTTCATTGATACTTGCGGCATTATTCCTAAGGCACGTTAGTCTGGTTGCTTCAATTGTTGTAGTGCTTTTGGTAGCTATATTATTCTTTACAAACATGCCTCTTGCAGGAAAGATAAAATCCGAACAGTCAGATTCCTTGGAAAAGATGACATTCTATGTCATCATAACTCTTGGAATTCTCATTGCAGTAATTTATTGGGGGTTAAAGTATGTCTGATAAAATTACTAGTGTAAGGTCTTTAATAATGGGCTTGGCCACATTGATCTTTGCGGCAAGTCTCTTCGATGCGATTTATGGATTCAAAAGCTTGATTCAGCCTGGAATAAGCTTGGTCTACAATGCAATCGGAACCCAGCTTGCTCCGAACATGGTTACATTGGTTGTATTCGATTGGAGAGGCTTTGATACATTGGGAGAATCTTTGATTCTAGTCACTGCAGTCCTTGTTGTATTGCTTGTCTTTGGAAAAGGAAAGATTTTAGACAAGAACATAAATGCAGATATTGATGAAGGAGATGATGAATGATGGTGGAAGGTAAAAAATCTCCAAACTGGAACAAGGATGAGAGCAGCCCTATATTGAAGATTATGACTCTTCCAATAGCCATTATCATGATTGCTTTGGGAATCATGACCATTTTAGGAGGGCATATAACTCCTGGTGGAGGTTTCCAAGGTGGAGCCATGATTGCAGGGGCAATCATATTCTGTGTCATAGTCTACGGTGTTGATGGCAGTCCAATCAAATTGTCTCACAAATTCATTTCCACTTTGGAATCTGTTGGAGCATTGGCTTATGTATTGCTCGGTTTGGCAGGACTTGCATTGACCGGTTCATTCCTCTATAATGTAGGTGGAAATCTTTATGGACTGGTTCCTCAAGCCATTGCAGCAATATTCTCATATCCTGATGTGACCCATGCGGGAATTGTTCCTTATTTGAATATAGCAGTGGGATTAAAGGTATTTGTTGGTTTAAGTGCAGTCGTGATTGCATTTTCACAGTTTAAAAAATTAGCGGAGGAAGAGGAATGAGTATCGCTAATATTGTAATCGGACCAATTCTAATTGCCTTGATCTTTGGATTTATAGTAGGCACAAGACTCCATTTAAGTGAGGAAAATAGTTTTAAATTTACTTTAGGCGCAATTGTTGCTCTTATTGTAGGCGGATTTATAATGTCTTATGATATTGGTCAATTTGCCACTTATCAGGACTTGCCGATAGCTACTGTATTTTTAGCCACTATTTTCGGTGTTTTAATTGGTAGTGCATTGTTAGGAGGACGAGCGAAAGGGGACCATTAGATTTTGGTCTTACTTATTATAAGGAGAAGAATCATGTATTTAACAACTAATAAGTGTGATGGACAAGGGGATTGCATAAGGAATTGTCCAAGTGAAGCAATACGCTTTGTTGATAACAAGGCTTTTAGCTGTATGTGTTGTGGTGCTTGCTTCGAAGCTTGTCCGAATCATGCGATATTCAAAAATAAATACGGCGGATATGTGGTTGATAGGGCAAAATGTAATGGTTGCGGTGTTTGTGAATTCACCTGCCCTATAGAAAGCATTCATCTTGATAATGGAATCGTCAAAGGTATCTGTTCACGCTGTGGAGTTTGTGAGGATGTATGTACCAGAAAGGCAAGAGTGGACACTGACAACCTGGTATTGGACAAGCAGAAAGTACTGCTCAATTCCTTGAAAATGGTTGCGAATACTGTCGGTTTCGGTGCAGGAGTCAAGAAGATTGAAAGCATGAAGCTTCCTGTAAAGTCTGACAAGACAGCAGATAGAATATGTGTCAGCACAGACTTGGAAAAATGTGTGAAATGTGGAAGATGTGCATATTACTGTCCTACTCGTGCGATAGAGGTTATTATTCTGGATGAGGGATACTGTATAGGATGCAAGGTATGTGAGGATGTCTGTCCTACAGGTGCATTGAAGGATGGCGACTACGATAAGAGCATCTGTACCTTGTGTTTGGCATGTGTTGAAAACTGTATCAATGACGCATTGACCGCAAGGGACTTCAAGATTGTAAGAAGCATTAAGGATGACACATTATATTCAAACACTGAAGGAAGCATAA
This sequence comes from Methanobrevibacter sp., assembly GCF_017410345.1. Taxonomy (NCBI): domain Archaea; kingdom Methanobacteriati; phylum Methanobacteriota; class Methanobacteria; order Methanobacteriales; family Methanobacteriaceae; genus Methanobrevibacter; species Methanobrevibacter sp. The sequence goes on along the minus strand of NZ_JAFQQZ010000044.1, from coordinate 59,967 downwards.
TAAGCTGTCTCAATTGCGGATTGTGTAAGGAAACATTTGACAGCAAGGCATTGATCAGGGATGAGAACGCATTGAGATATGACCCTTCACTTGATGAGGATACTGAAGAGAACAAGGCTAAACGTCTTGAAGCGATATATGCCTGTCCTGTTTCTTCCTTGACAGAAAGCGAAGACAACAAATTATTCGGATACTGCGTTTCCTGTGGAAAATGTGTGAATGAATGTAAGGAAGAGGCAAGAAGTTTCCAAGTCATCTCATGGGACGGAGAAGTCAGTGATGACTGCATTTCCTGTGGAATATGTGCTGAGCTTTGTCCTGAGGAAGCGATTACACTTCAAAGAGGTGCAATCAACGTCGACTTGGATAAATGTATAATGTGTGAAACCTGTGGAATACACTGTCCTAAGGATGCGATTCCTAAAACAACAGCAGTCAAATATGAAATTTCCGGAGGATTCAATTACATTGATGAGAACCTATGTGTGAAATGCGGATTATGTAAGGACATCTGTCCGGAAGAGGCAATCTATACAGTTGAGATTCCAAGCGATGAAGTTAATCTCGGAACTAGAAATAAGAACCTTAAATTCGCTGTAGATGATGATAAATGTATTTACTGTGGAGCTTGTATGAATATATGTCCATCCAAATCATTTATTTTCGAAAGAGAGTTTGATAGGGTGAATTAGGAGTTTGATGGAAATGAAAGATGTATTGAAAATTATGCTTAATGGAGCCTATACTAATTTCAAAAGGATTCTCTTCGCAGCAGATAGAGTAACTGATATGGAACTCCGTAACGCTATTCTTACAGGAACAGTTGAGCCTGACAAGAAAGTGGATGAAGAGGCTTGCATTGGATGTGGAGGTTGTGCAAATGTCTGTCCGACCGGTGCGGTTACAATGAAGCCATTGCAAAACCCTGTAAAGCTTAAGGAAGGATGGGTAAAGACCGAAGTTCCAGAGTTGGATCCTTTAAAATGTGTGGTATGTTACTGGTGTCACGATTTCTGTCCTATATATTCATTCTTTGAAGAGGCAGGAACAATTCACCCAGGAAATGTCGGTGAAATTCATATTGACACCAGCGAATTGCTGGAGGAACCTATCAAGATATCACAAGAGAAGATATCATTCATTGCACAATACCTGTCTGACAAGTCATTGCTGTCTGAGAATGTTGTAGCGGATGATATTGAGAATGTGGGAGTAGGTCTTGAAAAGGTCTCCAAAATCAAGGACATTCAGGATAATATTAATGAGAAATATGAGAAGGACGTTCAAAGAAGTGCTGAAATCAATGAAAGTTCTGCTGATGAGGTCGATAGTGAAACTGTTGAGTCTTCAGATGAGGGAGGTGAATAGATGAGTCTTAAAACACTTTCAAGGTCAAAAGCTATCCATGTCATGCTGGTTTATACCGGCGGATGCAATGGCTGTGATATTGAGATTGTAAACGCAGTATTATCTCCTAAATTTGACATGGAACAATATGGTGTTTTCTTGACATGGAACCCTCGTGAAGCGGACATTTTAGTTGTTACAGGACCGGTCACACATGACAACAGAAAGCCATTGGAAGACATTTACAATGCCATTCCAAATCCAAAGCTTGTTGTTGCTGCAGGAGCTTGCGCAGTGATGGGTGGTGTCTATAAGAACTGTTATGGAGACATTCCTTCAGAAGAGATTGAAGGTCCTGTTGAAAATGTCATTCCAGTTGATGCAAAGATTCCAGGCTGTGCCGTAAGGCCACAGGATGTATTGGCAGGAGTAGTTGCATCATTGCCACATTTATTGAATGCTGATTAATCATTAATGTATTAAAGAGAGGATTTATATGGAAGAGAAAAAAGCTAAAAAGCAGGAAATCATAGAGACTGAGATTCAAATGGGTACGGTTCACCCTGCTGCTTTAGAACCTTATAGGGTTAGATTTTTCGTAGAGGATGAGATAATCAAGGATGCGGAAATTACAATTGGTGTTAACCACAGAGGTATTGAGCGTATTATGGAAGGTCTTCCAGTGGAAAAAGCCAATATGCTTACAGAAAAGATTTGTGGGATCTGTTCAAACTCACATACATGGAATTCCGTAAGGACTGCCGAGAAAGGTCTTGGAGTTGAAGTTCCGGACAGGGCAGTCTACATTCGTGTAATAGTCGGTGAGCTTGAAAGATTGCACAGTCACTTATTGTACTTAGGGCATGGTTGTGAAACCTTGGCTCATGAGACATTCTCCATGAGGGTGTTTTACATTAGGGAAACCATCATGGACCTTTTGGGAATGATTGGGGGAAACCGTGTCCAATACGGATGTTCCATCATTGGTGGAGTAAGGCCAAGATGCGAATTGGATGAGAACAGAATCCAAAGGATATTGGATGGATTGGACCTTGTGGAAAAGAATGTTGCAGACTTTGCAGACAGATTCGTTCATGATTCAATTGTATTGTCAAGGATTACAGGAACCGGATACATTCCACAGGAACAGGCTATTAAGTTAGCGGTTTCTGGACCTACCTTACGTGCTACAGGTGTAAAGAGAGACTTAAGAACTGATATGTATGAGTATGACAATTTCGATTATGATATAATCACTCAAGACACTTGTGACGTAAAGGCTCAGCTTCTTATGAGAGTGTTTGAGATTTTTGAAGCGATCAAGATCATTCGCCAAGCCATAAGGGACTTGCCTGAAGGAAAAATCACTGACAGGTCCTGGGAAATGGTTGACACCGACTTGATTGAAAGCTATATTGAAGTTCCTAGGGGAACATTGTATCACTCCTATGCAATTGAGGATGGAAGGGTTAGGCATTGCATCATAAGAACCCCTTCAATGAGTAACATCGGGGCCATGCAATACGCCTGCATCGGCAATCACATCACTGACGGTCAGTTATGCATTGTCCAGTGTGATCCATGCTTTACCTGTTCAGACAGGGCAATAGAGGTTTATGATACAAGGAACAATAAGTTGGACAAATCAATTTTACGTTCAAACATTCATTGATTGAAAAATAAAATCTCATTAAAAGATAGTATTAAAATTTAATTTAGATGATTTAATCATTTATGATAACATTTATTAAAAATTTATGAGGAAAGAAAAATGGCTTATGAAATATCACTTATTTCAATTTTAGAGGTTATTCTAACACTTATCATAGCATTGTTCATAGGTGTTTTGATTCCTGGAATTGAAAGGAAATATGTTCAGGCAAGGATTCAGCAAAGAATCGGGCCGCCTGTTACAAGTCCGGGACTATGGGCATCAGTCAAGTTCCTCTTCAAGGAGAACATACAGCCTAATTCCCCTGCACCTGGATTGTATAAGGCAATGCCTATCCTTTGTTTCATTGCAGTGCTCGCAGTATTTCTAGCATTGATGCCGGAGAATTATCAGTTCATGGCCTTTGCTAGCCTAATAGCTATTGTTGGATTCTTAAAAGTTGAAGAAATCGCTTATGTGTTGATGGGTTCCTTATCAAAATCCGTTATGAGCATTAACTTAAGGTTCCCAGACCATGCAAAAGGTGCTGAAAGACCAGGTTTGCTTGTATCATCCATTGAGGACATCAGTTCTAACAGGTCACTTAGGATGATTATTTTCGGTTCATTCCCATTGTATTTGGCTTTATTCATACCTGCAGCCTTATCAAAAAGTATATTCCTGGCGGATATTGTAGCTTATCAGCAAGCAAACGGACCATTCCTGTTTACTTTGGCAGGTATCATCGGAACAGTGGTCTTCTTTATAGGATACATGATTCTTTTGAATGAATATCCGTTTTCATACATCAAGGCCAAGTCAGATGTGATTGAAGGACCATATATGGAACTTGCGTCCAAATACAGAACATTTGTTTACCTGACCAGAGGATTCCTGATATTTACTTTAGGATTGATGTACTGTGTATTGTTCTTGGGAGTTGCTCCTGAACTGTTCTCACTTAAATTCATAGTATGTATTATAGTGTCCCTATTGTTGCCTGTGATTATGGCAATTGTCAGTGCATTCTCTCCAATATTTACCAACAGACAGTTATATCCTACCATTTTGGTCAGTTCTGCACTTGGAGTATTGGCTATGGTAATTGCATTGTTCTAGATTTGGGAATTTGGATATAAGAGTTTAGAATTATAGAAACTATTAAATTTTTTAAATTTAATCGTGGTGATTTAATGAAATTTGTAATCAGACCTTACCATATGATGAGTCTTGGAGGATACATTGTGGAATATGATTTCCCTTACAGGGATTTGATTATTGTGAATGAGACTCCAGATGAAATCAAATTTGAGATTCCTGTATTTGACGGATCTTATATTGAGGAATATGAAAAGTTAGGTCTAAAGGTTATTCCTGTCACAGAGCATGACAGCTATTTAAACTTATATAAGAAGGCGCATGCGGAATTAGATGCGCTAAAAGCAAAATTAGATTAATTGGAGATAATTTAATATTAGTTTTCCTCATAAATATTTTCTTGATTATTTTATCTTCAATTAATCTTTTTTATTATTTTTAAATTTATTGAATAAATCTTATATTTTTAAAATTTGATTTTTTTAAGTATTCTTTGGATTTTTAGACAATATTTAAATAATTGAATATTTTAAGTATTATTAGGTAATATTATGAATAGTATTTCTTTAACACTTACAACTAAGGAAGAGAAGGGAGTTCTAGATGAGATAACAGACATTCTCTCACGTCATGGAATAAACATTTCCTATGTTCATCTTTATGTTAATGAGGATGTCGGCACATTGAATCTTGAACTTGATAATGTGGAGCATCTTGATGAGCTCATAGAGGATTTGAAATCCACTGATTTTATTTTAGATATTGAAATCCACGGTTCCTTGAATGACATTTTCGGTAAAAGGGTTCTTATTTTCGGTGGTGGAGCTCAGGTATCTCAAGTTGCAGTCGGTGCAATTACAGAAGCGGATAGGCATAATATCCGTGGAGAGCGCATAAGTGTGGATACTATTCCTTTAGTTGGCGAAGAGAATATTGCCGAAGCTGTAGATGCAGTAAACAGATTGCCTCGTGTAGGCGCCCTTGTCCTTGCAGGATCTTTGATGGGCGGCAAGATAACTGAAACAGTCAGAAGCCTTAAGGAAAAGCATGAGGACTTGATTGTCATCACTTTGAATATGCCTGGAAGCGTAACAGAAGAGGCTGACTTGATTGTGACAGATCCTATTCAAGCAGGTGTAATGGCGGTCATGGCTGTTGCAAGCACTGCAGTCTTTGATGTGAAAAGATTAGCAAAGAACAATAAGTTCTAATTTTTTTATTTTCATCTCTCTATCTATTTTTTTCATGATTTTTTATCTATTTTTGGAGTTGTTTTAAATTACTAGAAAGGAAAAGTTTGTGCATGGTTTAAAGTTAGGTATTCCAATCACATTTGGATATATTCCAATGGGAATTGGATATGCTGCTTTAGCTATTAAGGCAGGGCTCTCTCCATTTGAGACAGTTTCAATGTCTGTGCTTATTTATGCAGGTGCCGGACAAATCATGATAGCTACCATGTTGGCTCAAGGGGCCACTCTTTTCAATATCGTTTTGACTTCATTTGTACTTAATTTCAGATATTTTGTAATGAACACTTGCATTTACAACAAGGTTGATGATGCTTCCCTTGCTGTGAGGATACCTTCATCACACCTTGCTGTTGATGAAGCCTTTGCAATGTTCATGCTAATGGAAGAGTCTTCAATATGGACTTATATAGGTCTTGCAGGAATTGCATGGCTGTCTTGGATTTTTGGTGCAATTATTGGTGTTATAGTCTTGAATGTGCTTCCTATAATTGTTGCAAATAGTTTTAACATTTCTTTATATGCCCTATTTGTAGCACTATTGGTTCCTGCAGTTAAGGAAAGTAAGGAATTGGCTATTTTAGTTGTAATAACAGCTATTTTAAATGTTGTATTGCAGTTTTTCATTGGAAATTGGTCATTGATCATAGCCATTCTTTTAGGTGCTCTCATTGGAATGTATATAGTCGATGATGATACAGTTTTAGGGGATGCCTATAATACAAGTGATGACCATTGCAGAGTGAATGGCAGTAATGAGGAGGTGCAATGATGAATATTACTTTACTCATTATTCTTTGTGCACTTGTTACCTTTATTCCAAGGGTAATTCCAGCAATCTTTATGGAAAGATTGAATTTCTCACCTAAATTTGAGAAGTTCCTGAATCTGATTCCATACACTGCACTTGCAGCATTGATCTGTCCAGGAGTGCTTACTGTAGACCCTGAATTATGGTACATTGGACTTATTGGAGCAATCATAGCAGGAGGACTCGCATGGAAAAAGGTACCTCTTGGAGCTATTGTAATTTTGACTGTGATTGTGCTGATTGCAGTTTACTTGTTAGTGCCGTTTTTCCCAGTTTTGATTTAGTTCTTTTTTCTTTATTTTTTTAACTGTTATCACATAGTTCCTTATATTCACAGCTTTCACACTTTTTCAAACCGGTTTTAACTGTAGGTATTTCCCCACCTTCGATTATTCTATTTATATTGGTCAGAACTTTAAAAAAGCTTTTTCTTGCTTCGGTATCTATTATTACAGTTCTACGTTCCCCTATTTTCAAGTAATCCACATAGGCAACTGTAACATAGGTATTGAATTCCTGTTCAATCAGGAGTGCATTGGCGATTGCCTCCATGAAATCACCATCCCAAACTCCCTTTATAGGAGGATTTGATGATTTCAATGATATTGGGAAATAATTCCCCTTTTCAACTTCTATCTTGTCTATTAGTCCTATCAGGTCCAAACCGATGTCTCGTATAAGATAGCTGTACATGGAAGTTGGGAAGAAGAGTCCCTGAAGTTCATCTCCATCCTTATCAAGGACTTTCATGGATTGTGATACCTTTAGGGAAAGTATTTTGAGATTGAAGTCTATTTCGCTAATCAGTTCTTTTTTTAGTTCATTTAGCTTTTCATCTTCGGTTTTAGTTTCATCAATGAATTCTATTTCCTCATCTTTTTTTAAATTGCTGTTTTCATTGTTCTTGTTCTTCTCATTTATCTCTTCTATAATATCGAATGTGGTTTTTATTTGATTGTTTATTCCTATTGCAATTCTTTTTTCAATCTCTTCTTCAGACATATCCTTTTTGATATGCCTTAGGTTCTTACGAAGAAGATCTTGTATGTCCATTCTAAGATCCTTTAATGTCTTTGAGATAAAATAATCTTCTTCGGTTTCTTCATCGATATTGCTTTGAAAATATAATTTCAAAGGACAGAACATATAACTTTTAATTGTTGACACACTTATCATTTTTTAACTCCATATTATTTGTTAAATTATTCTTTATTTTTCATTTAATAAATAGTATGCAGTTATTTTTGATTATAATTTTATAAAAATAGTTATTTTTACGAAATAATTATAATTTTGCAGTTTTATTAGAATTTAATAATTTTAAATCAATTTTTACATTAGCTTGAAAAATTGATTTTATTTGAAAAATAGTTCAATTTTTTACAAAAATTTTTCCTACATTTTAATTATAAATACGATTAATTAAAATGAGGTTTGTTGATTAAAACTTGGTAATTTTAATTCATTTTTTAAAAATAGTTTATCATATATGGAAATTATAAAAATAGTTTTAAATGTAGGTAGGTAAATTAATTTAAAATAGTAAATTTATTAAAAAAAGTAAAAAAATAAAATAAGAAATCCAGTCTAAACTGGACTTTCTCTTAATTTAGTATGAGTTTATACAGGACTCTCTCTAAGTTTGATATATTCATTCAAGGATTCCCTAGTAGTACCTACCAAGATCCTATATTTCTCAAACTCTCCGTTTTTCAAGACCTTTTCTATTTTTCCTCTTGCCACTACTTCCTCTCCATCCACTACTTCTCCAGCGTAAGTGTGTGTTAGTGAAGCGAGCTCTGAGATTTCGATATCTGGTCCTTCTAGAATCTCAACATCTTCTATTGTATATACTGCAGGATTGTCGAAGGCTCCAAGTGCGCTTTTTATTGTGCAGTTAACTTTCGCAAATCCTTCTGGTTCGTATACTGTATCTCCCCAGGTTCCTTCAATCTCATCATAGTTTCTGGTTGCCAAGATGTCGAAAAGGGTTTCTCTAATCAATCCTCTATTGCTTTTTCTTTCCTCATACCAAGCGAACTCTTCTTTTGTCAGGGAGTCGTCTTTGATTCTCTTATCATATACAAAGTCCCAGAAGTCATCGTTGATTCTATTTAGTGTGATTGATTTGTCGATATCTTCTATGAAAACAGCTTTGTCCTTGTTGTCCTTGTATGCTTTGATTGCATTCCTATGGTTTTCAAGGCCATAGACTACAAAGTCAAGGTCTGAAGTTCCTGCCTTTTGAAGTCCTGGCAAGATTGATCCTGAGATTCCAAGGTCATCATAATCGATTCCTGCAACATAATGGAAGAAGTCTGATAAGTCAAAGAGTTTGCTCAAGAGTTCTTCCTTGTAATCCAATTCTTCTCCAGCTTTTACTTTATCATTTATTTCTTCGTAGTAGGTTGCCCTGAGACCCTTTAATCTTTCTTCTGGCTTGATGATTCTTTCAACCTTGTCTATAGGAACTCCCATCATCTCTACATTTGTCACATCACAGAAGTATAGATAGTCAGGATGGTTTTCCCTTAAATATGCGTAAGCCTCTTCTGAACCTACTTTTGAATATCTGATTCCATCCTTTTTCCTGTCTCCGTTTTCATCTGGAATGTATCTTAGGAAGCAAATGATTCTGTCTTCAGGGTGAATGTAATTTGTTGAAGCGAATAATAATCCGTCTGTACTTATAATGAAGTCTCTTGTTCTAACAGTTTTTTTAATTTGAGTCATTTTAATCACTAATTCTTGATGATTTGATAAGTATAATTTCTATTATAGTATTTACTATATTGTCTTATTATTAATTAATTTTTATATTTTTGATTTTTCATGATTTCTTAGTTTTTTCAAGTGTATATTTTCAATGATTTTCAATAAAAAATCACTTCTTTTATAAGTGAGTAAGAATTAAATCGATAATAATATTAACTATCAAAACCTATCTAATATTGTAGTTAGTTCTATGTCATTTATCCAAATTTTTCATTTGGATTTCTAGAGAGTTTTTATTATTTAAAGACTTGGATGATAGAATTAAAGATACATAAGAACTTCCCACAAATCCATAATTTCAAAAATAGATTACGGATCGTCAATTATCGTAATGACGGATTATAGGCTTAATTTCTATATTGTTAAATTGGATGTAGGTTTGAGGAATTTTTTAAGTTCACATGAATCTAATTGATTTTTAGTGAAATAAAAAAAATCAATTGAACTTGTCATCTGGTTAATGGTATTTCCCAGAGTTCTATAGCTTGATTGTTATGATAGGATTTGTAATTTAGACCTGGAAGAATTATTAAATCCGGAGGTGTCGATATGAAAGACAAAAACACTAAAAACTTGAGAAAATCTATGAATCGTGGTTCAGTTGAACATGAAACAAAAGTGGCTGAAAATGAAGGGGAAATCATGACTCTCGCTAAAAGAGAAGTGATCAGCATTCCTCCAACCAAGACTATCAAGGAAGCTGCTGAAATGATGATTGAACATGGATTCAGAAGATTACCAGTAACCCATCCTGGCTCAGATAAACTTTTGGGTATTGTAACTGCTATGGATATTCTTGACTTCCTTGGTGGAGGAAGTAAATTTGACATAATAGAAAAGAAACACAATGACAATTTCTTGGCAGCAATCAATGATCATGTCAAGGAAATCATGACAAGAGATGTTATTTCTATTAGCCCTAAATATTCTATTAGAGAAAGTGTAGATGTAATGACCAAAAACGGCATTGGATCTTTACCTATTGTAGATAAGGAAGAAAAATTAGTGGGAATAGTCACTGAAAGAGATTTCGCATTAGCACTTGCAGGTTCATTGACTACTGAAACTGTAGGTGATATCATGATTAAAGATGTTATTACTACCACTCCTGGAACCCCTATTGAAAGTTGTTCCAAGATCATGGTAAGAAATAACTTAAGAAGAATTCCTGTAGTCGAAGAAGAAAAGCTAATAGGAATTGTAACTTCAACTGATATCTTAAGATTCTTTGGTGATAAAGAAATGTTTGCTTCTATGACCTCTAATAGTGGTTTAGATGTATTGAAAAGAAAAATTTCTGAAATCATTAAACCAAACATATTAGTAACTGAATCTAATGTTAGATTAGGAGACTTATGTGAATTATTAGCTGAAAAGAACATTGGTGGTGTTCCTGTAGTTGATGATGATGAACTAGTGGGAATCGTCACTGAAAGAGATATTTTGAATACAGTTCTTAACAAATAATTGAATTATTTTTTAAGGAATTGTTGATTGCTTTGCAATCAGGTAGCTATTGTTGAACTTTAAGAGATAGCTATTGGTAGGTAATGGTTTATATCTTTGATTAGATACGCTATGAGATTTAATTATCAAATAAGAATTGAATTAAAATTTAATGATTATTTCAATTTCAAATTTATCTAATAGCTATTTCATTGTATTTTATCGTTGGTGAAAGTATGAAAATCAAAAATATAATGTCTGAAAACGTGGTATCTATTGATAAGAATTTAAACATATGTGATTGTCTAAGAATGATGTATAAGGATAACTTATCAAGAATACCAGTCACTAGTACCAATGAAAACAATAAGAAAGTTTTAGTCGGAATTATCTCAGAAAAGGATATAGCTGATAAGTTAGGCTCCGCTAAATATGGTAATATGGCTCCTTCCCATTTCCATGTATCAACTGTGATGGTCAAGGACTTGATTACAGTTGATGAGGATGATGATGTAACCGATGTGGCAAAGATATTGATTGACAAGAACATTGGTGCCATTCCAGTCATGTCCGATGGTGAAATGGTAGGAATCGTAACTAAATCTGATTTCATATATTTATGCAAGGCAAAAGCATATGAAAAGATTTCAGTTAAGGATATTATGACAACAGATATTGTTTCAATATCTGCAGATGATCGTTTAGTTCATGCAAGAAAGGTCATTATGGACTCAAAGATAGGACGTCTATTGTTGACTGAAGACAATGAGCTTGCAGGAATTATAACTTCAAAAGACATTGCAAAGGCATTCGTTTCCTTTAGGAAACACACTCCTGACAAGTATCAAGCTTCTCAAATCAAGGAGTTGATTGCAGGAGATTACATGTCCACAAATGTGGAGACAATCTCACAGTATGCAACAATTCCAACACTTGCCGATGCGATGTTGGAAACTGGTTATAATGGTTACCCTGTAGTCGATGATGAAGATCAGATTATAGGAATTGTAACTCAATCAGATTTGCTAAAATTGATTTATGAAATTGAAACTCAATGAGTCATTTTCGATTGATTTTAGTCTTAAGCATAAGATTTTCTTATGCTTTATTTTTCTTTTTTCTATTTTTATTTATTTTAAACAGTTTTTATTTGATTTATTCACTATTTTTTAGCTATTTTTTCGATTTACTTATTTTATTTAAGTTATTTTAACCTTATCCCTTTTTATACTATGATTAATATATAAGAAATAGTAAACTAAAGTACGAAGCAAAATATAATAATTTATTTTTTTTAATTAGGAGTTTAATCATGACAAAGGACAAAGTAGCATTTTTAGGACCTCAAGGTACATTTTCCCATGAAGCGGCATCATTGGTCAGTGACAATCTGGTTTCCTACTGTTCAATACAGCAGGTTATGGGTGCTGTAGAAAGTGGAGACTGTGTATGTGGTGTTGTTCCAATTGAAAATTCCATTGAAGGTCCAGTCAGCTTGACTTTAGACTCCCTGATTCATAATTTCGACTTGAAGATCAAGAATGAAATTGTCATTCCAATCAACCATAACCTATTGGCTGCTAAGGAAATGAGTGTAGATGAAGTGGAAAATGTCTATTCACACTCACAGGCTTTAGGGCAATGCCAGCCTTATTTGGAAAGGCATGGAATAACCGCACATTATACATTAAGTACTGCAGCAGCTGCAAAAAGGGTTGCTGAAACCGGTGAGGATGCAGCTATTGGAACATTGAAGGCAGCGGAACTCTATGGATTGAAGGTTATCGATACAAACATACAGGAGAATTTCAATAATGAAACCCGTTTTATTGTTTTGGACCATGAAGATTCTCCAATAACCGGTAAGGACAAGACTTCAATTTCATTTTCATTGTTTGTGGATAAGCCTGGTGGACTCTATGAGCTTTTAGGCCTCTTTGCAGAGAATGATGTTAACTTGACTAAAATTGAATCAAGACCTTCCAAAGAGGGATTGGGCCACTACATATTTTTCATAGATCTTGAAGGACACAGATTAGATGAGGATATAAAACGTATTTTGGAAGATTTGGAAAACAATACCTCATTCTTTAAGATTTTAGGGTCTTATCCTGTTTTCAGTGAGGATTTATTCAAATAATTTATTTTAATTTTAGGTTCTTTTCAGGCATTCAGAGAACATTTATTCAAAATTTTTTAACTATATTTCTATTTTTCATTCATTTTTTTAGCATATTTATTTAGTATAGTTTATTAAATATGAAATTTATATATTAATATAATATAAATATATAAAAATAATAAGTAGTTTGATATTTTTAATTTATAGTATTTTATTCAATCAATCGATATAGGAGGAGAAGTATGAATCCAGATAGAAAGAAGCTTATGCAGATTTTGGAAAATCTTCAAAGGGATTATGAAGCCGGTCTTATTTCTGAAGAGAAGTATGTTTATTTCAGGGACCAGTATGAGCATAAGCTTGAAACTATTGAAGTCAGTGATAGAATTCGTGCGATGCAAGGAAAAGAGGAAACTCCTTCTTCATTAAAATCCAATTATGCTGATTCTAGAAGATATCAAGAGGAAAAGGAAAAATTGGTTAGGAAATACATTCACAATCCTGAGACTTATACAGTATCTAAAAAGCCGGAGGAATCTTCAAGCACAAGTCCATGGTATATAGCTTTGGCAGTCGTATTCCTGCTTGTGGCCTTTGGTGCAGGTATAGGCTTTGGTATGTCTAGCATTGGCATAGACGGGGATGTCTCTCATATGTTAACTGGCCATGAGGCAACCATTAACGATACAGCATTCCCGGAAGTTAAGATAAACAAGTCTCTCAGTTATAATTATACAAAATCTTACTCTAATACCACTAAGTATGGTTCTACAGATGATGATTCAAGTTCTTCAAGCTCATCCAGTTCTTCCAGTTCATCTAGCTCCTCTTCCAGTTCATCTTCTGGCAGTGGTTCTAGCAGTGATTCTGGAGGTTCTTCTTCTGGAGGCAGTTCTAGTGGCGGATCTTCTGGTGGAGGTTCTTCTTCTGGAGGCAGTTCCGGTGGCGGATCTTCTGGTGGAGGTTCTTCTTCTGGTGGCGGTTCATCTGGAAGCACTGAGGAATAGATTTTATTGATGGTACTACTATTGTTTTTTGGAGATATAATATGAAAAAGATTATTGGTATCGGATTAATATTGATTTTATTGATTGTAGGTATTTCATTTTTTATAAACAATCCTATCAATACTGACAATGAAGTGGATTTGTCACAGCAATCAGTAAACTATACTGAAAATGGAATATCATTATCAATGCCTGGAGATTGGGTTGCTGCAAATTCCAAGTCCAATGATACAGTTTTGGCAGTTGCAGATTCCAATTCAAAAGATTCTTCAGGATTTAATAGCATTAATGTGAACATTGAAAAGAAATCAAAGGCCAAATCATTGCAATCTGAATTCAATTCTAATTATAATATATTAGCTCGTAATTCTGATTTCAATATCCTATATATGGGTAATGTTTCATTCAATGGCGAACCTGCTTTGGAGGCAGACTACACTTCCGTATCAGATAACATAACAAAACAGCATAAGGCCATTTGGTTTAAGAAAGGCTCTGACATTTATGTTATCCTATGTTCTGCTCCGCAATCCCAATATGATGATGAAGTGGGAACTTTTGATTTTATCATTAACAGCGTTAGATTATAATAGTTATTTATAATTGGTTCAATAGTGATTGTCTTAGGCAATTCACTATTTTTATTTTTAAATTGTTTTTAATTAAGTATTTTAAATTTATTGAAGTGATCTTATGGAAATAGTTTTATGTGTTACTGGAAGCATTGCAGCAACTGAAACCATTAAGCTTGCAAGGGAATTTAGAAGGCAAGGCCATTCAGTCAAGGCATTCATGACCAAGGAAGCGACAAAGATCATTCATCCGAATGCTCTTGAGTTTGCAACAGGTCAGGAAGTCGTCTTGGAATTGACTGGAAAGATAGAGCATGTAAGGTATTCTCAAGTCGATTTGATCTTGGTTGCTCCAGCTACTGCAAATACAATCAGCAAATTTGCATATAAGATTTCTGACAATCCAGTAAGCACTCTACTGATTACCGCTTATGGCCATGACACACCTATTGTTTTCGTCCCTTCAATGCATGATTCCATGTATGATGCGGTAAGTGAGAATGTGGAGAAACTTAAAGAAGAGGGCATCAGATTTGTCAATCCTCGCATTGATGAAGGAAAGGCCAAATTCCCAGCCATTGAGGATATAGTTCTTGAATCTGTAAGGGCAGTTAATTTGGATAAGGTAAAAAAAGGCATTGCAGATGAGGAAGTATCCAAGATTGCAGGGAAAAACGTATTGATCAGCTTAGGAGGAACCTTTGAAGAGATTGATCCTATAAGAGGAATTTCCAACAGGTCTTCAGGAAGGATGGGGCTGGAACTTGCTAAGGAAGCATTCATTAGAGGAGCTAATCTGACAATATTGGCAGCTCATCATTCCGTTTCCATTCCAAAGGCATTCAATGTGATTGATGCGGAATCAACCAGTGCAATGAACGAGAAGATAGATGAATTGATTCCTGACTTTGATGTTTTCATAGCCACTGCAGCTGTTTCTGACTTTACTCCAATCAATAAGGAGGAATCCAAGATCTCATCATCATATAACTTGTCATTGGAATTCGAGCCTGTTGCAAAGATAATCCAAAGGATTAAGAAGATCAATGAGGACATATTCCTGGTTGGATTTAAGGCTGAATACAATATTTCAGAAGAGAAGATGATCAATTGCGCTAAAACCCAAATGCAGGAAGCGGGCACTGATTTGGTAGTGGCCAATGATGTTTCCCATGAAGGATGCGGATTTGGATCTGAGACCAATGAAGTCATTCTTGTAAGCGATGAAGTCAAGAAGGTTTCATTAAGCTCCAAAAGAGAGATTTCCAAATCAATATTTGATGAGGTCTCTAAAAAATTAAACTAATTATTTCTTTATTTTTTTTCATAATTTTTTTTAATTATTTCTTTATCTATTTTTAGTCATGATTTTTTTTGTTCGTTATATAATTTTTCTCTTATATTTTTCCTTATTTTTCTTTAAAAATTTAAAATATTTTCCTTTATTATTCTTAATACTTCTTTTTTGCTTTTATTTTGATAAAAATTAAAAAAAGTATTACTTTTTTATAAAAATTAGTAGTTCTTTCTTATTTTTGAAAATAAGGGAAAATTAGAAATATTTTTTAAAATTTTGATAAAATTTTGTAAAAAAAGCATTAAAAATAGTTTATTTTGCAAAAAAAGTTCAATCCTCTAAGTTATTTAATTATGGAGTGTTTTTTATGAGTGAATTAACCTAGAGGATATTTTTATGAACTCTTTTTTTATTGCATTAGCAAATATATATTTGTAATATTCTTATATAAAAAGGTTTCAGTAGTAATACTTTTTTGATATTGTTCGTGATTATACTAAATTCTTATTTTTACTTAAAATTACTGTTTATTATGCTAAATTTTTCCAAGTTTCATTTTTAAAATTATATTAGTTTTATTTTTAATTTTCAGTTAATTTTAATCAATTTTTTTTAAAAAATCTATTGTATTTTTTCTTTTTTGAAATGAAATTTTTTGATAAAAGTAATACTTATAAAACAAGGATTTTTAGAGCTTTAAATTACAATCTAATCATAAAAAGTAGTTGAATAATTGATATTAGAATGATATATTAATATTTTCTAATAATATTATAAATAAATGGATTAAACAAATTATTAGATAAAATAAATTTTTATTTTATAATTTTAATAAAAAAATGGTGGTTTTAACTTAAAATAAGAGTTTTATATGGTTTTTGAAAATGGTTTTTTTTGAAAAAGGAATATATGTTCTTTTAAAAAGATTTCTCCACAAGAAAAGCTATATGGTCCTTTTCATAAGGTTCTAACTTAATCTTTTCCAAAATGGAATAACCATTTTCCTTTATTTTTTTTGCTTCATCCTTGAATATTTTTTTAGGCTTTTGGATAACATCAATGCTTCTTGCTTTTATGGTAATTAGGCCTTGTCCGTCTTCCTTTAGGAAGAGATTCATATTATCCATGAATAATTCGCTCTGTTTTTCCTGTGCCACATCACAGTAAACAAGGTCTGCCTTTTCAACTTTGTTTAGGTAATATTTCGGTTTGGTGGCATCAGCAAGCAATGGAATGATATTGTTTCTCTTTTGGGATAGCCTCACCAATTTTTTCATGCTGACAGGTGAAAATTCAACAGCATAGATCAATCCTTCATCACAAATGTCTGAAATGTGTGAAACGGTTGTTCCTGTTGAAGCGCCTAAATAGAGGACTTTTGAATCGTTTTCCAGATTAAGCCCTTCCAATCCGTTCAATAATGCTGCAGCTAATTTGGACCTTCTCGGATTCCATATCCTGTACTCTTCATCTCCATCTTGAATGAGTTTCTCATCATAAACCCTAATTCCAGGAGCCAAGTTTTTAGTAGCTATTTCACCATCTTTGTAAAATATGTTCATTTTTTCACATCTTTATATGAATTTGATAATTTTTATAGTGATTTTCTCATTTCTTGATTTTATATTTTGTTTTATAGGAATTTTATAAATTTGCAGATTTAAATTCAATTGATTATTTTCTTCTCTTCTTTTTGTTCTTCTTGTTTTTCTTGTTTCCTTTGTATTTCTTGCTTTTTCCTTTTCCCTTATCCTTTTCGGATTTTCTTTCTTTTGCCCTTTTTTGGCTAGTCTTTTTAGGGAAAGGATTTTCCTTTTCAATCTGCTCTACCTTTTTCAAGTAGTCTTCTGCAATGGTCGGATCATATTCTCCAGAGAACACATCTTTCCTGACTGCAAGAGTGATCTTTAAAGCCAGGTTTCTGGCTATTTTTCCTCTATTCCACCATTTGGCTCCACGAACGCTTGGGTGTTGGAATATCAATCCATGCTTTGGAGGACGCTCTCCGGTTTTCAAGTGTCTGAATATTGCCTTTTCAGCGCCCATGATTTGAATGACACTTGCAGGATAGGTGGCCAATCTCTTTATGCTTCCGATATGTGCAATCAATTTGGCACCTAAGGTAGCTCCCAAGAGGTCCCTTAAGTTTGGAGCAATGGCTTCCATCTTGGAATCGATATAAGTTTCAAGTTCCTTTCTTGACTTTTGAAGTGAATAGATGGATTCTGCAAAGCTTTTAAGCATTTCCAGATCTTCCTCTTCAATGTCAGCTCCAGTGCTCTCTTCAATCTCTTCACTGAAATGTTCCTTGAAGTTTTCTAGGATATCCTCTCTATTTTCGCTTTCAGCTATTAATTTGATATAAGTTTCATTATTGCCTATTGTATCCATTTCCGGGAAATAAATGGTGTACCAGTCACGGATACGTTCGACTAATTTGCTGATTGATTCATCAATGTCATCTACAGAGTTTATTGCCTGAATGAGCAGCTTGTCCTCTTCCTGTGATGATTTCTTTATTTTGTAAATGGCCAGTTTTTCATAAATCCGAATGATTTCCTCTTGGCCTTTTGAAAATCCAATCTCTTCTAAAACACTATCCATATTGCTTCTTAAGTGTTCTCCACCTTTGTTTGGAGTTTTCACTTCAATGTTTTCATAGTTTTCAAGTTCCTTATATTGGGATTTTCTTTTAGTGGTTTCAATGATGATCTTTTTTTCATCAGAAGATTCATCAAATGCAATCTCATTAATCAGTTCAATCTCTTCATCCAAAATCTCATTTTCCTCTATTTTAATGAGATTTGAAACTATATCCTCTTCATTGAACAGTTTATAGTTGGCTATTTGAAAATCTTCATCAAATGCAATAAATCCTGCAATACATTGTGTTATATAAAATACCATAATCTTATTTTAATTTTTATTTCTAATATATTTTACATTATTTTTCCTTATTTTTCTATTTTTTCAATTTTTATTTCTAATATATTTTACATTATTTTTCCTTATTTTTCTATTTTTTCAATTTTTATTTCTAATATATTTTACATTATTTTCACTTATTCTCTTGCAAATTCTTATGATTTTGATTAAATTAGGACTGATTTTTTCATAAAAAATCAAATATTTTATATCTAATAGTTTTCATATATTAAAATAGTATAAAATTATATGATTAATATAATAAAGAATTTTAAGATTATCAACTTATCAAAATTATCATGTTTATTGGAGGTTATTCATGTTAAAAACTAAATTATGCGGTGTCAGTTTAAAGAATCCATTGATGCTTGCTGCAGGCGTATTGGGTAGTCATGCATCTTCCCTTAATTGGATGATAAAATCTGGTGCCGGTGCAGTTGTATCCAAATCATTTTCAAAAGAGCCTAATGACGGCTATAAAAATCCAACTACCGTTGCTGTAGAGGGAGGAATCATCAATGCTATCGGGCTTTCAAGTCCTGGTGTTGAAGCCTTTATTGACGAATTGGAAAAGGTCAATAGGATAAAGGGCAAATCAATCGCTTCCATTTATGGTGCAACTCCAGATGAATTTGCTTATGTTGCAGGAAAGGTGGAGGATTTGGTTGATATGATTGAACTCAATGTTTCCTGTCCTCATGCAATGGAAGGCTACGGTGCATCAATTGGTCAGAATCCGGAACTCACCAAAAATGTCGTAAAGGCAGTGAAAGATGCTGTGGATGTTCCAATACTTGCAAAATTGACTCCAAATGTAACAGACATTTCAGAGATTGCAGTTGCAGCTGAAGATGGTGGAGCAGACGGATTGACATTGATCAACTCCTTAGGTCCTGGAATGAAAATAGATATAGTGACCGGAAATCCAATACTTGCCAATAAGTTTGGCGGAATGAGCGGACCTGCAATAAAGCCGATAGCAGTTCGTTGCGTTTATGATGCCTATGCGGCAACTGACATTCCAATTGTAGGTGTTGGAGGAATACGCAATTATGCCGATGTTGTGGAGTTCCTGTATGCCGGTGCCACTGCCGTTCAGATTGGAACCTCCATTATGTATGAAGGTCCTGAGATATTCGGAAGGGTCGCAAGTGACTTGGAAGAATTCATAGAGGAAAGCGAATTTGATTCAATTAGTGAAATGGTAGGTTTTGCTCATAAGGAACCATAGTTTAAATTGAGGTTGAAAAGTTTGGTATTGTTGGTGATAAGATGAATGTACCTAAAGTTATAGAGATTAAAAAGATTATAGAAGAAACTCCTACAATTAAAACCTTTATTTTTGATTGGACTATGGTTGGTGAAAACATTCCTACTCCTGGTCAATTTGTAATGGTATGGAATTTCAAGGATGAAAAGCCAATGTCCATTTCATATATTGATGTTGCTGAAGGCGAGTTTGGAATAACCGTCAAGAAGGTAGGTGAATTCACTGAAGCCTTGCATACATTGAAGGAAGGTGACAAGTTAGGCATTAGAGGACCTTATGGAAATGGATTTGACACTGATTTGAAAGGCATGAAAGTCTTGGCCATTGGCGGTGGAGTTGGAATGGCTCCTATTGCTTCCTTTACTGAAGAGGCATTGAAGAAAAAAGCTCAAGTTGATGTTGTTTGTGCCGCACAGACCAAGGATGAACTCTTGTTCAATGACCGCTTGAAGGCAAAAGGCGCAAAGGTTTATACCTGTACTGATGATGGATCCTGCGGTTTCAAGGGATTTGCAATCCATAGGGTATTGCAATTGATTGAGCATAAGGAGTATGACTGGGCGGTTGTTTGTGGTCCTGAAGTAATGATGAGGCCATTGTACGGCAGTCTTGAAGCCAATATGATTGAGGGAGAATACTCAATGGAACGTTATATGAAATGTGCCATAGGTGTTTGCGGCCAATGCTGTGTAGACAATACCGGTTGGAGAATATGTGCTGAAGGGCCTGTTTTCTCATCAGATCAGGTTTCACAAATCGTAGAGTTTGGTAAGTTCCATAGAACTGCCTCTGGATTAAAACAATACTTTTAAATAGGACTAATTAGATTATTTAAAATAGAATTTAAGATTATTAGATAGAACTTATTATTAGTTTTGATATTATGTTTAATTTAAGTGAAAACAAATATGGCTTGCATATTATTATCATAGTGGTCTTGCTGATACTTTCATTCATTACCATTGCTCCAGTCTTGAATATGGTATTGTTAGGGGCAATGATAGCTTATGGTGTTAGGCCGGTTGCTGGAAGAATACAGACCAAATTGAAGTATCCTTCAATTTCAATCATTTTGGCGATAATATTGGTTGTCATTCCATTGATCTTATTGCTCGGATATGTATTTTGGGATATTTCCAATTTCGCTACAATGTATCTGGCTTCTAATCCAAGCGGCTCTGAAGTAACTTTGGATAAAGGATTTTCAAATATTGTGGGCAGTTTGCCGGTTGATGTGCAATTGACCGCACAGAACTTCTTCAATTCAATTTCCCTATACTTGCAGGAAGGCTTCACTTATATCTTGCAATACATTGTGGCTTTGGCTAAAAGCTTTTCAGACATTATAATAAAACTATTTGTATTGTTCTGTTCAATATATTACTTTGCTAAGGATGGAGACGGTGTTTGGGAATATTTGTTTGCATTTGTTCCAGATGCCCATAAGGACTTCTTTGACAAGACAATCGATGAGATTGCAAATGTATTGAAAAGCATTTTCTATGGTCACTTCCTGACAGCAGTAATCATTGGTATAATGGCAGGAATTGGTTATGCCCTTTTAGGATATCAGTTTGCATTGCTCTTGGGAGTAATCACTGGAATACTTCAATTGATTCCTATATTCGGGCCATGGCCTATTTACTGGGGATTGGCAGCTTATGATGTTTTTGTAACTGGCAATGTCGTACAGGCAGTCCTGACCCTTATTTGGGGTTTTGTGCTTAGCCTAAGTGATATGTATATCCGTCCGGCATTGGCTGGTAAGTATGCTGATATTCATGCATTGATTCTTTTGGTTGGATTCATGGCAGGACCTTATGTATTTGGAATTGTAGGTTTCATTTTAGGACCATTGATTTTAGGAATAACTTATGCGGTTATCAAGTCCCTTAAGGAAGAGCTTGAAAGCGATAATAAAGGGGATACTGAAGAATATTAATAGAGAAAATTGATAATTATCAAATAATTATTTCATTAATTTTTAGGTTGATAGGATGGTAAAAAGAAATATAGTTCTTTTGGATATTGATTACATAACTCATGACGAAAAGCCAGTCATGAGATTATTTGGGAAGGTAAAAGGGGGAGAGTCCAATAATCTGATTGCATTGGACGACAGTTTCGTTCCTTACTTGTATGTTTTGCCTTCATCCAATATTGATAGATGCATAAAAGATTTGGAAGAACTATCTGATAATGGGGAAGTGGAATATGTAAAGCTTGAAAAGGTAACTAAAAAGGACTTTCAGGTTCCAACCGAATTCGTTAAAATCAGCTTCAACCATCCTCAAGACGTACCTAAATACAGAGATAAGATTTGGGATCTGGACTCTGTAAAACAGCTTAGAGAACATGACATTCCATTTTACAGACGTTATCTGATTGACAATGCATTGGTTCCTATGGCTGAACTGGAATTGGAAGGAGAACTCATTGATTCATTTGAGACTATTGATAGCGATAATGATTCTCTTGAAATTCTTAAATTATCCAAATCTCCAATTACTGCAAACGCTGATTTTCAAAACTTCAGGATGATGAGCTTTGACCTGGAGGTTCGAAACCCTCATGGAATGCCAAATCCTAGTGAAGATGAGATCATCATGATTGGAATCGACAGTAATGTTGGAGTTCGAAAAGTAATTTCAACCAAGGGAGATGAGTTTGAAAACGACCCTGAAATGTACTTCATAGAAAAGGTTGACAATGAAAAGGAAATGATCGAATCCTTTATCAAAACCGTAAAGGAAAACAATATTGATATTATCATCGGATATAACTCTGACCTCTTTGACTTCCCATATCTCAAGGATAGGGCAAAGTTATGGGGTCTTGACTTGGACCTTGGTGTTGATGGTTCCACCATGAAATCAATTAGAAGAGGATTCAACAATGCAGCAGTATTCAAAGGCCTTCTTCACGTTGATTTGTATTTGGTCATGAGAAGATACATGTCCCTTGACAGATACACTTTAGAGAGGGTTTACTTTGAGTTCTTTGGAGAGGAAAAGATAGATGTTCCAGGAGACAGAATATATGAATTCTGGGACAATGGCGGCAAGGAACTGAAGAATCTGTTCAAATACTCTCTTGATGATGTGGTATCAACATTGAAGATAGCTCAGGAAACATTGCCGTTGAACTTGGAACTCACCCGTATTGTAGGTCAGCCATTCGTAGACGTGACCCGTATGGCTACAGGCCAACAGGCAGAATGGTATCTGGTGAGAAAGGCTTATGAAGTTGATGAGGTTGTACCGAACAAGCCTAACTTGACTCAAAAGAACATCAAGGAAAGAGGAAGCAATTCTGGGGGATATGTGAAGGATCCTGAAATCGGTTTGCATGAGAATCTGGTTCAGTTCGACTTCAAGAGTCTGTATCCTACATTGATTATTTCAAAGAACATTTCTCCAGATGTTTTGGTTAAGGACAATGTGTCATATAATGCCAAGTTTGAAGACTTTGAAACCGGCTATGATGATATAGATAATCTAAGAGAGGAAGAGTTATCTTCAGAGATTGATAACGATGAAGAGTATTATATCTCACCTGAGCACTTCTTCAAGTTCAAGAAGGAGCCTCAAGGTTTCATTCCATCCGCTTTGGAAGACATTTTGAATGAAAGGTTTGCCGTAAAGAATAGGATGAAGGCAACTGATGACCCTGTTTTAAGGAAGAGTCTTGATGTTCAGCAGCAGGCTTTAAAGCGTTTGGCAAATACAATGTATGGAGTTTATGGATTCCTGCGTTTCCGTTGGTATTCATTTGAATGTGCACAGTCCATTACAGCATGGGGACGTCAGCACATTAAGAAAGCCATGAAGGAAGCTGAGGCTTATGGATTCAAGGCCATTTATGCAGATACCGATGGTTTCTATGCAAAGTATGTTCCTGAAATGAAAAAGGAATAGTTTGAATCATTAGTTAAAAATTAGAATTATTATTTATTATTAAAATTATTATTTAAAAATTTCATTAGATTTTCATTAGAATTATCATTATAATTATTATTTAGGATGTGTGTTTATGGAAGAAAAAATTGCTTTGGCAGCATGTAGCGGCATGAGTCCGAATGGATTGGTGGCAAGAGTTGCAGTTCATGACTTGGCTATTGATGATGTGGAGATCCTATCCATTTGCATGGGTTCAACTTCCGCAAATGTTGAAGGTTTTACAAGAGTTCTTGACAAGTATCCGATTTTGGCAATCAATGGTTGTGAAGGAAATTGTGTTGGAAAGATTCTAAGGGATAAAGGTGTGGAAGTCATTGATGAGCTCAATGTTGGAGACATTTTGGCTGAAACAGAATACAAGGCAAATGATGCTGCAAGATTGGATGATGAAGGGGAAATCTGTGTAAAGATTGTCAAGGAAATCATTGAAGATAAGATCAATGAATTCGATTTATAATTTAATATATTTTTTCACTTTAGGTGATTTCTATGGTAAAGCCGGTTAAAGTTCATGATAATAATCTATGGGATAATTTCATAAAAGAATCAGAACAATATTTTGCAGTCTTAAGCCCAGGGACTAAAATCGCATTCTTTGTTGGTGAGAGCGATAAGAATTTCTTGCTTGTAGAAAGAACAGAAGGAGCTATTGATTCAAAGTTCAATGTTAATAGTTCCCTCAACATGATGGAAACAGATTTGTTTTTCACAGTTGCTGAAGATGATGCAGCTGAACTGTTAGATGATCCAAGCAAACTTTCAACTTTCATCAAAGAGGGCAAGTTAGGAATATTCTGTCTGGTCGATGATGTGGTCATGGCAGAAAAGGGTCTTGATAAATTCTTACATGATATAGGTTTTGCACCATCTTGTGCAATTTAATTTTTTTAAAATTTTTTCATTATTTCTTTTTTTCAATTTTTTAAAAATTTTCATCTTTCATATTTTCATAATTTATTTTTTTATTAAATTTCACATATTCACAAAATCGTTTTTTCACTTTTTAACTATTTTTCTATTTTTCATTTGTGTTATGTAGATTACCTATTATCAAAATTAACAATATTATTCAAACTTTTAGTATTTTCATTATTTGATTAATTATTTTAATACTTATCAATATAAACTATAATTTAATGAACTTTTATTATTAAAATTTTTATAGTAATTGAAATGTCATAATTTTAGTATTTTTTTCATAAAAATTTTAAAAAAATTAGTGAAAAATGAGAAAATTTTAAAATATCTTTTTTCTTAGAAACAGTTGATATGTAAAAATAGTAAAATTAGTAAAAATAGTAAAAATAAAAAAAGCTGTAAAAAAAAAATAAATTGAAAAAGTTTTGTTCAAACTTTTTCTTAAACTTTAATCTAGTCAGTCAAGTAACTGTCTAAATCAATATCTTCAGCATCACAAATGGTCTTTAAGGTTTCATAGAGTTTTTCATCTATTTCCAAACCATTTTTCTCATTTTGAGCAATCATTCTGACTTCAAGGTCTCCTGGTACGAATGTGTCACCGGATTCTCTGATTTCCTTGACGAATTCCTCGACCTGTTCCTTGAATGCGTCAATTGAAACGAATTTAGCGGGGTTGATTGCTACAAACAAGTCCCCTTTGTTACAGTCTTCCTTGTAATCTCCTGCAGTACCGGTCACATGGGTACCGAATGCAGCATTTACGAGAGGGCCGCACATGATTTCAATCATGAAGCTTAAAGCGTATCCTTTTACTCCACCGAATGGAAGGATTGAACCGCCTAATGCAGCTTCAGGATCAGTGGTAGGATTTCCATCCTTGTCAATTGCAGTGTTTGGAGGAATTTCGACACCTTTTCTTTTAGCTTCAAGGATCTTTCCTCTTGCGCTTACAGCAGTTGCCATATCTACAGCAATGTAGGTTTCAGAAGGGATACCAATAGCTATTGGGTTGGTTCCAAGAATAGCCTTTTTACCGCCTAAAGGTGCTACTCCAGGTTCAGTGTTACAAATTACAATACCAATCATGTCATTTCTAATGGCCAAGTCGGAATAATATCCGGTTATTCCAAAGTGGTTTGAATTGAATGTACCTACTGCAGCGATACCGGTTTCCTTTGCCTTGTTGATTGCCATCATCATTGCTTCATGTGCAATGTATTGTCCGAATAGGCTTTTACCGTCAATCAATGCAATGGAATCCTCATCCTTTACAACTTCGTAGTCTCCTTTGGTTTCAATGAAACCGTTGTTGATTCCTCTGATGTATTGTGGGAATCTTCCAAGTCCATGTGAAGTGAAACCTTTCAAGTCAGAGTCTAAGGTCGCTTCGGTAATTATCTTTGCATGGTCTTCCTGCACTCCAATATTGACCAAGATTTCATTTACAAGTTTTCTCTCATTTTCAACACTAATTCTCATATTTTCCCTCCTTAATGATTGGCATTTGTTGAAATATCTTTGTAATTATTATTTTTTTTAATGCATTTTTTAAGATTAATAAATAGTAATTAATCTTTAAATTTTTTAAAATTATTATTGGAATTTTATGTTATTTTTTATTTTTAATTATGATTGAATTAATATTCGATTACAGTTCCTTCAAAGGTTTTAACGGTGATCTTCTCTTCACCGGTAACTGTTCCCACTTTGTAGGCTTCGATGTTTTCGCTTAATGCTTCAACTACTGCATCAGCTTCTTCTGGACTTGCGATTACGCAGAATCCGATTCCCATATTGAAGACCTTGTACATCTCTTCCAAAGGAACTCCTTGTTCGTAGATCAATTTGAAGATGTCCTGTGGTTCAGGATAATCTGTAATGTCAAAACCGATTCCTTTCTTAAGTCTTGAAAGGTTATTTACCCCTCCACCGGTCATATGAGCAAGACCTTTGATGTTGAAGTCATGTTTAAGAAGTTCAACAATGGCTTTTACGTATAGTTGAGTTGGCTTTAACAATTCTTCACCGATGGTAGTGTCTGAATTTGGCATCTTGTCATCTACAGTGAATCCGCCGTCTTCAAAGATTGCCCTTCTTGCGAGGCTTAAACCGTTACTGTGAATACCGCTGCTTCTAAGACCGATAAGGATGTCTCCTTCCTCAATGTCTGCACCGGTTATGATTTTGTCCTTGTCCACAAATCCGATTCCGGTTCCTGCCAAGTCAAAGTCCTTTACAATTCCAGGAAGGGAAGCGGTTTCTCCACCGATGATAGCGATTTGGGATTCTTCTGCTCCTTTAACAAGGCCGTCTGCAATCTCTTCAGCTACTTTTGGATCAGGTTCCTCAACTGCCAAGTAGTCTACCAATGCAATAGGCTCCGCACCTACACAAAGGATGTCGTTGACTACCATTGCAATCATGTCAATTCCAACGGTATCATATTTTTCCATCATTTTTGCTACTAATATCTTGCTTCCTACACCATCAGTACTCATTGCAATGGCCTTATCGCCAAGTTCAACCAATGCCGCAAAGTGTCCGCTGTCAGTAATGATATTCCTATATTCCAATGTTGGCTGCAATTTTGAAGCTAATTTTGAAACGGTCAATGCTTCAAGGTCAATGTCAACACCGGATTCTGAATAAGTAACCATAAAATTCACCTAATAATAATTTTAATAATCTATATTTTTTTAAAAGTTCTTTATTTTAAATAGGCTATTATAATGAATTAAATAATAGCTAACATTATAATATTTGTTTTAGCTATTATTTATATTATATTAATTATTTTAAGTATTAAAAATTAAAAAAAAATAAAATTTAGTTTAAAATAAAATTTTTAGATTAAAAATTTTATAATAATTTCCACTCTCAAAATATAAAATTTTAAGATTAAAAATTTATAATTTCCAATCTTAAAAAATAAAATTTAGATTTATTGAAGTCTGGTCGCTTCAAGAATAAGTGGAGTTTTGGTCTCTACCTTATAGCTTCTGTGAATGCTTGAAGCGAGATCAACAGTCTTGTATGGGTCTCCGTGACAGGTGATGATCTTATCTGGTCTTGGATGCAATCTTTTTGCAAATTCCATCAATTGTCTTCTGTTGGAGTGACCACTGAATCCTTCAATTGTCTTTACGTCCATCTTAACATTGAAGACTCTGGTTTTTCCTGTTTCATCTTCAAGTGGTATTTCCTTGTGTCCTTTTTGAATCTTTCTACCAAGGGAACCTTCGGATTGGTAACCTACGAAGACGATTGTGTTGTTCTTGTCTTCACATAGCCATTTGAAGTACTCTACAGAGTTTCCTCCAGTCATCATACCAGAGGTTGAAAGTATGATTGAAGGCTCTCCTTCAACAATCTGCTTTCTTTCAGCATTGTTTTGAACCTTATTGAATGATTCTGAAATGAATGGGTTTCTGCCCATATGGAAGATTTGGTCTCTCAAGTCCTTGCTTAGGTACTCAGGCCTTGCAGTATGGACTGCAGTCGCTTCCCAAATCATACCATCCAAGTGGATTGGCACTTCATCAATCATGCCATGGCGCATGTATTCCTCAAGCACAATCATCAATTCCTGTGCTCTTCCTACGGCAAATACAGGAACCAAGACTTTTCCGCCACGTTTCAAGGTTTTGTAGATGGTCTTCATCAATTCTTTTTCCGCATTGTTTCTTGAAGGGGTGACATCCTCATGTCCACCATATGTACTTTCCATCACACAGCTTTCCACCCTTGGGAATCTGGTGGTTGCAGGTTCCAGGAGTCTGCTTCTTTCGTATTTGAAGTCTCCGGTGTAAAGCATATTGTGTGCACCGTCACCGATGTGGAAGTGGCACATAGCGGAACCTAAGATGTGTCCTGCATTATGCAAGGTCAATTTGATGTCTGGAGAGATGTCAGTCACCACACCGTAATCAAGAGTGATTGTGTGCTTGATCATTTTCTGCACATGCTTCACATTGAAAGGAAGAGGGTTGTTTTCCCTATGTGCAATGTCGATGTAATCCATTTGCAATAGGGTCATCAGGTCTCTTGTTGCTGTGGTACAGTAGACGGGACCTTCGTAACCATAGTGGTAAAGGTAAGGAATGAATCCGCAGTGGTCCAAGTGAGCGTGTGACACTACAACAGCATCCAAGTCCTGGATTGAAAACTCAGGAACTCCAAGCATTGGGAATTTGGTTTTGTCATCCTGTCCTGCTACGTTCACTCCGCAGTCAAGCAATACTCTACTGTTTGGGGTTTGAAGCAACATGCATGAACGTCCTACCTCTTTGAATCCTCCCATAGCAGTCAATCTGGTCCATTCGTTAGGATATTTTCCCCCTTGGTGAATTCTTGCACCTAAAGTCTGTAGGATTTTCTTTCTTTCCTTACTGTTGTGCATCAATGTATTTCTGATTCTGTCAATCACATCAGATCTGATTGGAGGAGTCCTTAAGATCTTTGGAGCCCAACCGGTTTTTCTAACGATTTCCCTTGAGGTGACTCCATATTTTCCAATGACAAGACCAGGCTTGGTAGCTTCTATTACCACTTCATTGGTAACTTCATCAAAAGTGATGTTTGAGATTTCAGCATCTTCCGGAACTATCTCTTCAACCTTTTTAATGGTTTCATCATATGGAAGTAAAACTGATTTGTCTGATCTGATTATGATTCTTTTTCTAAGTTCCTTTGCCAAGTTTCGAATCAGGTCACCATTGTCTGCTACAATGTCTGGGTTTTTTGTGTAAATGACTACCTCAGGACCTTCAAATTCAATATTTGCCAATTGAACTTCATCAGGTAGTTTTTTTATGATTTTTTGTTTGATTTCTTCTAAAACGTTTGAAGCCATATTATCACTTCGAAAAATAGACGTATAAAATTAGCATATGGCATAAAGTCAATATTTTTGTAATCTTCTAATTTTCAGTTCTTTAAATTTCGTTTATAGAATTGTTCTTTTAAAAATATTCGTTAAGTAAATTTTGGTTAATTTTTAAATAAGCTGCTTATAACTCAAATAAGTAAATTAAATAATTAAAATAATTAACTATCGGATAATCCTAAATCTAACTAGGAATTATGAAATTAAAATTAAATTAAAGAATATTGATTTCAATATCAATATTCTTTTATTAAATAAACAGCTTGTGTGTCATAAAAAAGATGTTTACTTAATTTATTGCATATACTATCTATACTGTAATATGTAAAATTAGTTGTAAAATAAAGTTAAAAAATTAATAATTCGTATAAATTTTTTAGTTATTGGATTTTTCAACAATAGATTCAACTTTTAATTGAATCTTTTTTATTTATTGATCTTTTCAATAATAGATTCAACTTCTTCTTTTTCTAACATTTTAAATCCGTCTTTAGTAACTTCCGCTACTAAGAAGCCATTTCCAGAGTAAGTGTCTCTTTCTGTAGCAGCCTTGATGGATCTAATAGCCAATTCCTTAGCTTCCTCTACAGTGATGTCTTCGTGGAATCTGTCTTCAAGAACACCATATGCAAATGTAGAACCGGAACCGGTAGAAATGAAGGTATCCTTAATCATACCACCTGCTGCATCCAATGAATAGATTGATGCGCCGGTTTCATCTACTCCTCCGATAAGAGTTTGTACATATGCTGGTGAGGAGTGTAATATGTTAGAACTTACAGCTGCAGCTGCTTCGATACTGATATCCTTGCCATTTCTTAATCTGTATAATGCGGTTTCAGCGCTAATGATTTTCATTAGGCTTTGTGCACCTGCAACAGATCCTGCAATGGTTGCTGCAATGTGATTGTCAATTTTGAATATCTTTTCAGCTACTTTGTGAGCAACAAGGTTTCCCATACTTGCTCTTCTTTCGCTTGCGAATACAACACCGTCAACACAGGTAATTCCCACAGTGGTGGTACCTTCAAAAGTGTTTTTTTCAGCCATATTAATACACCTCGCATAATAATGTAAAATTAAATTTAAAGTATAAAGTAATCTTAAATAATAAAATATAATCTAAAATAATGATTGAAATTATTATTAATTAAAATTAGAGCTGTCAGGTTTTCAAGTCATATTAAATTCATAAAATTAAGTTAATGTTCTTAGAATATAACCGCTTTTCCTAACCTATTCTTATTATGTTATACATTATATATAATAGTTTCGTTATTTTTGGTAATTTTATAATAATTTCATGTTTCAGATTTATTTTTTTATAATTTTTTAATTTATTTAAATCAGATTATTCTTTTATTGAAGATTAATTCATTATTTATTTTTAATTTAACTTAATATTTTTATTTTTTTATTCAAACTACCTATTGCCAATCAATATTTTTCTTTAAGAATTAATATTGATTTTAATAACTTTAATTTATTTTAATGTATCTACATTTATTATTAATTTTGTATTATATAAATGTTTTTAAATTAGTTTAATATTTTTATTGAATGGTTTATTCTGTTAAGTCTTTATTTGCTTATTTACAAAAAATATTTTATTTTATTAGAATAAATTATAATTATTGAATTTATTTCATTGATTGTATAAGATGATCTTATTCACTTTTTCAGGTGTTATTTTGAAATGGAAGAAAATTGGAGATATTCTAATAGTTGACAGCAAGTTCAATGAGAATCAGGATTTGGAAGCCATTGCATCAAAGCATAATGTCAAGTCAATTATTAGGATAGAAAGAATCGAAGGACAAAAAAGAGAGCCGACCATAAGTCTTCTTTATGGTAGCGAAACTGAGACCATACATAAGGAAAACGGATGCTTGTTTAATTTGGATCTTTCTAGGGTGATGTGGGCCAAAGGAAACAATAATGAGAGGCTCAGAATTGCCAAATTAGTCACTAAGGGAGAGACTGTAGTGGACATGTTTGCCGGAATCGGCTATTTTTCCATTCCAATTGGAGTTCATAGTGAGGCTAAGAAAATCTATTCAATTGAAATCAATCCAAATTCCTATCATTTCCTGAAGAGAAACATTGAATTGAATAAGATCAATGAAAAGGCAAATTATGAGAGAATGATTCCAATCTTAGGGGATTGCGCTGTGGAAGCTCCCAAATACTCTGCAGATAGGGTATTGATGGGATATGTGAAGACAACCCATCACTTCCTAAAGCCGGCAATGGAATGCGTTAAGGACGGAGGGATAATACATTATCATGAAACGGTTCCGGATAAGCTGATTGGGACCCGTCCGTATGAGAGAGTAAAGGAGATGGCTTGGGAATGTGGCGAGAGGGAAGTTGAAGTCTTGAATGTTCAAAGGATTAAAAGATATTCTCCAGGTGTTGAGCATATAGTATTGGATGCGAGAATTTTTTAAAAAATTTTTTATAACTGTTCATTAAAACTATAATATGTAATAATTATTTTCATAAGAACTTATGATTGCACTTTTTATTTTTAAGGAAGAAGTATCATGATTGAAACTGATGTATTGGTAATTGGCGGAGGACCTGCAGGCTCTTCAGCTGCAAGATTTGCAGCTAAAGGAGGAGTTGATGTAATCATTATAGACAAGAAATCCGAAATTGGATTTCCTAAAAGATGTGCTGAAGGGGTTTCAAAGAAGATTTTTGAGAAATTGGACCTTGAGGCGGATCCTCATTGGATTACCAATGAAATTAGCGGGGTAAGATTCGTTGCTCCTGACGGAACTGACATATGGCTTGGTGAGGATCAGATAGACCTGCCTGATGCAGGCTATGTATTGGAACGTAAGGTCTTTGATAAGCATATGGCAGCTGAAGCTGCAAGGGAAGGGGCAAAAATCAGAATCAAGACCCAAGCTAAAGGCCTTGAAAGAGCAGATGATGGAACATTCATCGTAACTTGTGAATCAATGGGTGAGACCTTTGACATTCATGCCAAAATCATAATCGGTGCAGATGGTCCGGAGTCTCATGTTGCCAAATGGGCAGGTTTGAATGCATACCTCAAGCCCCAGCATATGGTGGCGGGTGTGCAGTTTGAAATGTGCAATGTCAAGATGAAAAGGAATGATTATCTTGAGTTCTATTTCGGAAGCGTTGCTCCAGGAGGTTATTTCTGGCTATTCCCTAAAGGTGGAGATGTTGCAAATGTAGGTCTTGGTGTCATTACAAACATGGCTCAAAAATCCGCTTATGAATACCTTGTTGATGCGGCTGACAACTGTTATGCAACTCAAGATGCTCAGGCAGTTGAATTGAATTCAGGTGGGGATCCGGTTGGAGGTCTTGTCAAGGAAATGTACGGAGACAACATCATGCTTGTTGGGGATGCTGCAAGTCAGGTCAATCCTTTGACCGGTGGTGGAATAACCAATGGTATGTTAGGTGGAAAATTCGCCGGCCAAGTGGCTGCAGAAGCAATCAAGGCAGGGGACTGTTCAAAGAATTTCCTTAAGAAGTATGAAAAATTGTATTTAGAGGAAATGGGCAGTGAAATGCAAAAGTACACTAAAGTAACTGAGTATCTATGGACTTTGGATGATGATGACATAAATAAGATTGCCCATAAATTCAAGGAAACTGAATTTGATAAGCTGACTACAAGTGATATTGTAAAAATAGTTATTAAATCCAATCCAAAAGCACTTTTGAAGTTAGCCAGACTTTTTTTATAGCCAAGCTTTTTGGCCTTCGGCCAAAACCTTGACCAAAATTTTTTTCAATATTATTATTAAATCTTTTTTTTAAAAAAAGGAGATTAATTATTATTAATCTCTTCTTGAGCTCTTTTTGTTTTTTCCAGCAAATCTGGATTTTCAATGTATTTCTCATTTATGTATTTTTCATAAATTGCAAGCCTTTCCTTTAATTCGTATCCTGCATCGTTAGTCAGTTTTTCAAGTTTTTCCAATGTTGGCCATGGAGATGATGGGTTCACGTAATCTTCGCTTAATGGTGAGACTCCTCCCCAGTCATCAGTGCCGCAGAGAAGGAATATCTGGCTTGTTTCATAGTTTAGGTTTGGTGGGACCTGAACTGAAACGTCCTCATCGAAAAGGAGCTGTGCAGCTGCAACGGTTCTGACCATATCCAAAAGGCTTGGCTCTTCATAGCTTTCCATTTCAATTCCAGGGCTTACAGTAAAGTTTTGTATGATCACCTCTTGAATGTGGCCATACTTATCGCAAAGCTCCTTTATCTTAAGCAGTGAATCAGCTATTTCTTCCTTGGTTTCACCGATTCCAATCAATATTCCAGTGGTGTATGCAATATTGAGCTTTCCGGCATTTTCTATAGTTTGGAGTCTTATTTTAGGATCTTTTCCAGGACTTTTTTCGTGAGCTATTGTGCTCATCAATCTCTCTGATGAACTTTCGAGCATCATTCCCATTGAGATATTGTACTCTTTAAGTTTTTTCATATCTTCGTATGGGAAGTTTCCTGCATTTGTGTGAGGAAGGAGATCTGTTTCCTCAACGGTCATCTTGCAGATGTCATAGATGTAATCAATCATGTTATTATAGCCTGATTTCTCTAACTTTGCCTTTACAGCAGGTTCTGTATCTGCATCCTCACCCATTGTAAACAATGCTTCCTTGCAGCCGTACTTTTCAGCTTCCTTCAATGTAGCCAATACCTCTTCCTTGTCCAACAATATGATTGCATCAGGATCATCCGGGCTTTGCTTGAATGCACAGTATCCGCAATCATTTCTGCATATCTTTGTAAGTGGAATGAAGACATTTTTGGAATATGTCACATAATCGCTTTCCCTTTTGGAATTGGCTAAAGCCATAATCTTTAGAATGTCCTCTTTCTTGCATTCCAAAATAGCTATTAGGTCCTCACGACCAAGGTTTTCAAAGTCAATATTAGATAAATCAGACATTTTAACCAGTTTTTTATTATTTGTTTTAATTAAGAATTAAAATTATATCTTATATCATTTCAGTATCAGCTTCTCCTCTCTCAGAAG
The DNA here is from genome assembly GCF_017410345.1 of Methanobrevibacter sp. Taxonomy (NCBI): domain Archaea; kingdom Methanobacteriati; phylum Methanobacteriota; class Methanobacteria; order Methanobacteriales; family Methanobacteriaceae; genus Methanobrevibacter; species Methanobrevibacter sp. Next base: position 25,596 of record NZ_JAFQQZ010000044.1, on the reverse strand, counting down.
CGGTTACTTCAACATATAATGGTCCGAATCCGGATTTGTCTTTCCAGATTGCTACAAATGCACCTACATTAGGCATTAGGAACAATTTGTACTCCACATTCAAACCCATAGCTTCCAATTGCTCTTTCATTTTAAGTATTCCTCCATTATCAGGTGCGGTATCGGCAGCTTCTGTATCTCTGATATAGGAGTCTACCTTTTCTACAAATGCTTTGCCGTCATCTGACATGACATCCGCTTCTTCCGCTTGGAGGATATCCTTGACTTCTGCCAATTTGGCTTCCATTTCATCAATTTCGATTGGGTCACGGCTGATTCCTCTTACAATGACAACATGTTCTCCATGAAATGCTGGTCTGGAACCTTTATATGCGTTGAAATGACCTATAATCTGCCCTGTAGTTCTTAGTAATATTTCTGACATAAAATCACTTGTTATTTTAAATTGATTATTTTAATTTATTTTTTATATATCTTATTTTTAATTTAGATAGTATATATATTTTACAAAATAATATATAACATGAAATCAATATATGTTTTATCGGATTTTTTAAAGAATTAAAATCAATTAATTTTAAAGGGGGGCGAAATAATGGAATTAGATAAAAAATATGTATTTCACATACCTATCTATAAGTTCTTGAAAATGGGCTTGATTCCTATAGAATATGAAGAGATTCTTGATGTGCTGATTGATCGATTAAATCAAAATGGCTATGATAGCTTATATATTACTGAAGTGAAGGGATTTTATAAATCCAGAGAGTTTGATGAGCTGTTGATAACTATTTTCACTTCATCATATGATAGTTTACCGGAATCCATATTTGAATGCTGGTTTATAGAAAATAATGATGTATTGGAGCAAGAGGCTTTTGCTTATGAATGCAATAATTCAATGTTTGTAAAAGAGATTATGGTGTAAATATGAGAGTATTGGTTGGTTCAATGTCTGCAATGGCGGAAACCGCTGGTCCTTCCGGTAGAGCTAGGCTGCTCGTTGAACATTTTAGGGATGCAGGTATTGAAGTTGCCACTTGTATGGCAGAAGATGTGAATTATAAGCCAATTGATGGAGTCAAGAACTATTATCTTGAAGTCCCTATGCCACTTGGGCTTCCTAAAGCCATTGCCAGTAGAACATTTCCTATGGCTCAGAAATTGGGAATCATTGAAAGGAAGAATGTAGGGAGCTTTGAGGATGTCTTGCATTTTACAGGAAATATTGATTATAATTATTTAGTAAAAAGTGTTCAGAATATGCAAGATGCCATTAAGGATTTCAATCCGGATATTGTCTATTCGGAGTTCAATATGTCTGCAATTATTGCTTCAAAACTTGAGAATAAGCCATTATATTCAACTGTAAGCTATCCGACACAGACTGAATATGCCTCCAGTCCAAAGTATGCCAAAGGGCTGAAGAAGTTTTTAAAGGAAAATGACCTTCCAGAAGTTGATTCATCATTGGATCTTTTCAAGTGGGCAGATGAGTCATTCGTTCCAAGCATTCATGAACTGGAACCGTTTGATAAGGATAATGTGACTTTTTGTGGAACTTGGAAAGATGTGGAGTTTAATGAAGACGATTATTCTGATGATGATAGGAACGTCATATTGGTTTATATGGGAAACGGAACCATTTCACCAAATAAGATGCTCAATGAAGTTAAAGATGCCTTTATTGATAGCAAATATGAGGTTTACATTGCTTCTTTAGGACTTGAAAAGCAGGATTATAATAATATTCATGTTGACAATCGCTGGGATTTTTCCAAACTGCTTAAGAATGCTGTATTGTTCATAAATCATGGCGGTCAAAATAGCGTAATAGATGGCCTGATATATGGAGTTCCCCAATTGATATGTCCTGGACGAGTGTTTGAACGTATTTATAATGGCCGATCTGTTGAAAAGGCAGGTTCTGGTAAAGTATTGGGAATTGATGAGTTTAAAAGCGATATCATAAAATCTGAAAGTGAAAAACTGATAAATGATTCTATTTTTAGAGAAAACGCTCTCCAAATTGGAGAAAAACTGAAATCACTTAATGGAATTGATTCCATTTTGGAAATCATGAATCAGAATACTTTATAAATGCTCTTTCGAAAATTATAATATTGGTAAGATTCAATAGATATAAGTATAAATTTAGGAAAAAGATATTATGGAAAATTTTGAAAATCAGAAATTTTGTCAATCATGTGCAATGCCTATGACCGAAGAGCTTTATGGAACCAATGCAGACGGATCCAAAAATGAGGATTACTGCATCTACTGCTTTAAGGATGGTGAATTCACTTCCGATATGACTATGGAAGAAATGATTGCATTCTGCAGTGAAAAGATGGTGGAAGTTCATCCGGAAATGAACATTGAAGAAGCTTCTAAAATGATGAATGAAGTATTTCCTCAATTGAAAAGATGGGCAAAGGATTAAATTTTATTATTTAATTCTTTGATTTTTACTATTTTTTAGATATTTATGCGTAATATCTTAAGTTATTAGGATATTTAACCATTATTTCATTAATGATTTTAGCTTCGTCGGAGTAAGTCTTAATGAAAGAAAGATAAGACAGATATGAAACACCGACTGAAATTAAAATTAATATTAAACTTATTATTAGAATAGTACTCATAATTTTTTCCCCCAATTTTTTTAAGTGAAATTAATTTTGCTTACTCTTTTATCTATTAAAACGATTATATAAAGGTTTTCGAATGCAAGTACTTACTTGCATACTTAAATCATGAAATGGGGGATGGAAATTTATTTTTTAATAAAATTAGTTCAATCTATTCACTGGTCATTAATTGTTTTGATAAAATTAGTTTAATAAACCTTATATTGACTAGGTCTATTAAATATTAAAAATAGTTCTTATTTTTATTATCTTATTTTTTAGTATATTAAGCAAATAAGCAATATTTGCATGTGTTTAAAAAGAAAAAATAAAGTTTGGATTAAGTCCATTGACTTAATGAAAACTTCTTATTCTAAATTAAGTTCCTCTTTAAGGGAACCTAAAGTTGAAACTTTTTCTGCATAAGCATTGTGTCTGTGAATACTTTCATGGTTTTCCTGTCTTGTAGTGATCAATGTGTCATCAGGCAAGTATGAAAATGCCTCAACGATCTTTTCATTCATTGTCCTTACACAATCCTCTACGAATACAGGATTCTTGTGAGCATTCATTACAACTGCATTTTCATCAGGACGTTTTAAAAGTTCTGAAATAGGGGAACTCATGGAGGATTCAATGATTTCAATCAATTTCTCACCATCGATGTATTCCTTTTCAGGAACTTCTATCAAGATTGTTCCTTCTCCTCTTTGGTTGTGAGAAGCGAAAGTTACAGTATCCAATACTTTTTGACAGGTCTCTTCATCTAAGAATTTCAATAAATTGCTCTTATCAACTTCCCTTACAGATTCCTGTGCACATGGACAGACAGTCATTCCAAGAACTTGAGCTCCAATGGCTTTTCTGATGGAAATGGATCCGTCATCGTTTCTGATACCAACAGCATGAGCTATTAGCTTAGCCATTTCCTGTGACCTATTGTCGGTTACTGGAGACTCTTTCATGAACATGTAGTCACTGGTCATGTTCACTTCAACACGTTTAGCGTATTCGTGCTTTTCAAGCATCCTGGTGACGATTTCAGCACAAAGTGATTCGACACCTGTTGTGGAACTAGTAGCAACCTCATCAACAACTTCACTGATAGCTTCAGGAGTTCTAGACATATGTGTACCTTTTTGAGTGCTTGGCAAATCTACAAAAGCATCAAAAGTAGGTAGCAATATGATTGGTCTTTTTTCTTTTCTATTAATAGTTAAAAGTTTTTTGACGCCAGTAACGCCTACTCTACTTAAGTGAATAGGGATACGTGGTTCATCATCTTGTGTGTCTGGGAGACAAACTACCATTTTTGTTTACCTTCTTTATAATTGATAAAAATAAAAAATTTTTACTTTATTCTAAAAGTTTTTAGAATTAACTTTTTTATTTTTTCTATAATTACAATAATATAATTGTATATTTATATATTTTTTGATTAATTTAATAAAATTTTCTATATTAAATTGTTTTAAAATTGCATTTTGCCAATCCATTAGTAAAATTAGCTTGAAATATTTGGATTCTTGAAAACACTTATGATATTTTCAATTAAAAAAAGTCCATAAAATTAACTTCAAGAATTTAAAATGAATAAAAAAGGAGTTAAAAAAAGGGGTTGAATAATAATTAAAATAATTTTATAATCTTAAAAAGGGGTTTAATATAAAATTATTTAATTACTATCATTTAAATTTGAATGCACTTAAGATTAAAGGATATTGGCGGATCCAATATCTTCTTTAACGATATTAAGTACAGTTTGTGTAATTGTCTTTTCAATACAACCGGATTTAAGCAATTCTTTAAGGAATTTGTCCAATTCATCAGTATCTTTGAATTTTGCAATTACAATTGCATCGTATTGGCCGGTAACGTCATAAAGGCCTACAACATTCTTGTTGTTTGAGATTTCAGCTTCCCAAGCTTCAAGTTCCTGACCTTTTACGTTGACGCCGATAATGCTGGTAAGTGCATAGCCTAATTTCTTATGGTTTAAAACTGGTGCGAATTTTTCAATGACACCGGATTTAAGCATTTTATCGATACGATTGTGTACAGTTCCTACAGAAATTCCTAAATCACGTGATATCTGTCTGTATGAAATTCTAACGTCATCGTTGATAATCTTTAGAATTTTGATATCAGTTTCATCTAATTTGATTATTTCATCATTCTTTTTTGCACACATATTTTCACTTTTTGAGTTTTTATTGAATTGCAATTCTATAGGGGTTTTAATCATTGCAACTAGTTTCGTGTTTATAGGTTAAAACCATATTAATATAACATACTTATTTTTGTAATAATTTATATATAAAACTTTTCTTATTTTTCTTATTTTTTTCTAATTTTTGATAAATTTTATTTTTATTTGTTTATTTTATTGATTATCAAATATTTTTTAAAATAAATTTTATTTTAATTATTTAAAGTATATTTTACTAATAATTTGTTCGTATATTCCAATTTAAGAAATTCTTTTTTATTATAATCTCATTTTCTTGGATAAAATCCCTTAAAAACTTTCAATCTTTTATATTATACTTAATTGAGTTTAGTTTCAATTTCTATTCAGCCAATTCCTTTATAATATCCATCAATTCCTCATTGCTTGCATCGGTCTTTATTCCAAGAGGACTGTAATGTGTCTTAACTGCAACGAATCCTTTTTCTTTCAGGCTGTCAAATACCTTGTCAAACTTAGGTGCGCTGATCTTCAATACTCTGCAGACCTTGTGGATATCATAGAATGTGCTTGGTGCATTTGCCTCTATCTTGCATGAATTCAATAGCTTCAAGACCTTGTCCTTTTGATTAAGCTCCTTTTCCTCAGCTATTTCAATCATTGAATCTATAAACTCCTCATTTTGGATAGGTCCCAGCCACATTGGGCCAGCTGCAATCAGCTTTTCACCACATACCGGACAGAATTCAGGGGTGCTGCTTGCAAGGCCTTTGTATTCCTCTCTATATAGGCAATCTCTGCAATGTGCAATATATCCAATGTTCTTCAATGATTCGTCTGTCGCTTTTGAGCCTTTTCTTACCTTCAGATAGGTTCTCATGTAATGCTCGCTACTGTGGGACATCTTCACTTCAATGTATTTCTGATATTTTGCAAGGGTCAATGCTGCAAATCCAATGAGAATCCTGATTCCGTTTTCATGACAGTATTCGCTCTTGTATGGCTGTGCATTGTATTTCCTGATGCATGGCTCTTCGTATGTTCCACAAAGGCATGAAGTGTCTGTTGCAGTTAGGCAAAGAAGTGAATCCCTTTTTAGATTGTATCCTGCAGAATCCACAAATGGTGAAGGGGTTCCGAATGGATCGATGTCAATTACATCAAACCTTCCCATATTGCTTCGCAGTTCGTTGTTCGCTTCCTTTTGGTCTATTTCAACTTCAACTTCATTCAGCTCTGCATTGATTCTGGTGAATTCATTTGCAAGGGGGCTGATGTCGTTTATTGCAACATCACCGACACCATCGATTTCCTTCTTATAGCGGATTCCTCTGATTCCGCTTCCTCCAAAGAGATCGCAGATGTTTATTTCCCTATCAACTTCCCTTTGGTATGCCTGAAGTGCAAGAATTGAGTTGTCCCTATTGAATTCCATTCTTGGATTATAGAAGACGGGAGCATCTGATGAAACCTTGTCAAAGTCAGGGAATTTTATCTTCACTTCACCCTCTTCGATGACCTTGAGTTCATCCTCCCTATACTCCTTGATTTCTATATTGTAATCATTTTGATAATTATTATTTTGATTATTATCCATATTTTCTGTCCTTTTTAAATTTTCATTTGCTTTTAAAATTCTTTTAATTTAATATTCTTATAAATATTTATTTTTCATTTTATTTAAATAAATTTAAGAATTATAATAAAACTAATATAATACAAAGTATAAATAGACTATTATAAACTATTTAACTACAAAAAATCTTAGAAATAATTAATTTTCATATTAAAAAATATTAAAATTTCATTGAAATAAGTTTTAATTAAAACAATTGTTTTATTCATTATAGGTGAAAATATGGCAGACATTAAAGTTTCAATAGCTAGTCCTGTTATTGAAGAGGAAGAGATAAATGCAGTAATTGATGTAATGAAATCAGGTATGATTGCACAGGGACCGAAAGTAATTGAATTTGAAGAGGAATTTGCAAAATATGTAGGTGCAAAGTATGGAATTGCCACCAATTCAGGAACTTCCGCATTGCATGTGGCTGTCTTGGCTGCAGGAATCGGCGAAGGTGATGAAGTGATTACCAGTCCGTTCACATTTGCAGCTACCGGTAACTCCATTCTATTCACTGGCGCAAAACCTGTCTTTGTAGATATCGACCCTGAAACATTTACTTTAGACCCTGCAAAAATCGAAGAGGCAATCACTGACAAGACAAAAGCCATTATGCCTGTTCAATTGTATGGACAATCTGCAGATATGGACGCCATAATGAAAATTGCAAAGGAACATGATTTGATTGTGATTGAAGATGCCGCTCAAGCCCATGGTGCCGAATACAATGGTGTCAAGGTAGGCAATCTTGGAGACATGGCCTGTTTCAGTTTCTATCCTACCAAGAACATGACAACCAGTGAAGGCGGTATGATCACCACAAACAATGAGGAATTTGCAGAAAACGCAAAGGTATACAGGGCTCACGGTTCTGCCACCAAATACCATCATGACGTATTGGGATACAACTTCAGGATGACTGACATTGGAGCGGCCATTGGTATTGAACAGCTTAAGAAAATAGATTCCTTCAATGAAAAGAGAATTGCAAATGCAAAATACCTTAATGAAGGTTTGAAGGGCATTGATGGAATTGAAACCCCTATTGTAAAGGATGGCTACAAGCATGTTTACCACCAATACACAATTAAGGTCAAGGATGGAAAAAGAGATGAGCTCTCTGATTTCTTGATTGAAAATGGCATTGGAAATGGTATCTATTATCCAATTCCTCTCTATAATCAAGTCCTATACACCAATATGGGCTATGATCAAGCTCTTCCAGTAACTGATGAGATTGTTGAAGAGGTATTGTCACTTCCTATTCATGCAAAGCTCACTCAAGAAGACTTGGATTTAATCATTAAGGCAATTAAAGAATTCTTTGAATAGTTTTCTTTAATTTTTTTTACTTTTTTTTTTAATCTTTATAAAATGAGAGAATAGTTTTTTTTTTAATTATTGTAAAAAGAGAATATATTTATTTTTTAAATTTTTTTAAAAGGAGAATATTTTAGCAAGACTATTTTAGAATAATCCTACTAAAATATTAAATGGTTTTTCTATTTCCATCTAAAGACTGGAATTAGCTTTTTGAAAATAATATTCAATAATTTTAGATAGCAGTCCATCCGCCGTCAATGTTAATCAATTGGCCGGTACAGAAACTGGATGCATCAGATGCCAAGTAAATTGCGATTCCATCTAATTCTCCTTCTTTACCCCATCTGCCCATTGGACAGAATGCTTTGATTAACATATCAAATTGTTCATCGCCAACAACATCTGCGGTCAATTCGGATTCGAAGTATGCAGGACCGATTGCGTTTACAGTAATGTTGTATGGAGCCCATTCAGCTGCTAATGTTTTGGTAAGGTTGTATACTCCACCTTTTGCAGCGGTATATCCGGTAATTAATCCACCAGTCAATGCTACTCTGGAGTGGATGGAACCCATGTTGATGATCTTACCGTATTCTTGTTTGACCATATATTCTCCGAATGCTTTGCAGCAGTAGAATACACCGGTCAAGTCGATTGCAATGTCTTTGTCCCATTCTTCAACAGGTTGTTCAACTACAGGAGCCATGTATCCTCTACCTGCACAGTTTACAAGGATGTCAACTCTTCCGAATTTGTCAATGATGTTTTTAGCAGCAGCTTCAACATTTGCATAGTCTGTTACGTCAACAACTTCGTAGTCTGCTTCTACTCCGTATGTTTCTTTGATTTCTGCAACGTTTTCTTTTAATCTTTCTTCTCTTCTTGCTAAGAGAATGACTTTAGCGCCTTGGTCAGCATATGCTTTACCGATTTGGAATCCTAAACCTGATGATCCACCAGTGATTACAGCTACTTTATCTTTGATATCAAAATAGTTTTTCATTTATAACACCTCGTTGAATAATAATATTCTTCACAATTTAGAGAAAAATCTAATAATATGTGATAAAAATATTATATTCGTTATGGGAAAGTTTATTGAACAATAAATATAAAAGTTTCTTTTAGATTGAAAAAAATATTATAATACTTTTAAAAAATTGAATATAATGATAAAATTTAATCATTATGTTAAAAGTTTCTTGTTTTGATAATTTTTTCATGTGATGATAATGAGTGATTAGAAGAAGGATCAATAAATTCTAAAAGATCACTCTCCCAATCATAGTTTAGTTTTTATACTTTGTATGATAAAAGATTTAATAGAAAAACTTTTTTTAGAAGATAATATAATTTAATTTTTAAGTGGTATCATGAGTTTGAATAAAGATGAATTCAATGAAAAGATTTTCAGCAGAATAGACAAGTTGATTGATGATTATCAATTGATCAAATCTGGTGAAAAGATAGCTATTGCCTTATCTGGAGGTAAGGATAGCGTATTGACTCTTCATGCACTTAAGAATTATCAAGACAATGCTGATTTTGACTTTGAGCTTGTAGCCATCTCAGTTGATGAAGGGATAGAAGGATACCGTCAGCATGGAATCGATGCTGCAGTAAGCAATGCAAAGCTTTTGGATGTTCCATTAATTCAAAAATCCTTTAAGGATGAGGAAGGATTTGCATTGGATGACATTTATTCCTATTTCAAAAGCGCATGCATTCCTTGTGGTGTCTTCAGACGTAATATTCTAAATAAGACTGCTTATGAAATAGGTGCAGATAAGATAGCTACTGGACATAATCTTGATGATGAGATCCAATCATTTTTGATGAGCTTTTCAAGAGGGGATACTGTAAAGTTCTCTAAATTCGGTCCGGAGCTTGATCAGATTCATGAAAAGCTGGTTCCAAGAATCAAGCCATTATGGAACACACCAGAAAAAGAGGTTGGCATGTGGGCAATTCTAAATGGAATAGAGATTCATTTGGATGAATGTCCTTATTCAAACCTTTCTCTAAGGGCTAAGATTAAAGAGTTTTTAAACAATACAGAGTCCACGCATCCTGGAACAAAACAGAATGTATTGAATTCATTTATCAAAACACTTGATGTTGAGAATGTCAGAACAGTTCTAAATGAATGTGAAAGATGTGGAGAGCCAACATCAGCTAAGATTTGTAAAGCTTGTGAAATAAAGGATATTGTTAATGAAAATAAAAAATAAAATTAGAAATTGTTGTTTAAGAATAAATTTCAAAAAATAGGATAGAAAAGGTTTTGATCAAACTTTTGCGAGCCGAAGGCAAGTAAAAGTTTGGATTAATTTCTTAAAATAACAAATGCCATATAGAGTATGAATAAGGCAACCAATACTGCTCCTTCTTTTTTATCCACTTCATTTTTAGTATAGGCGAATGCTGCACCAATGATTGTAATTACAGTCATCAATCCTATATCAGATATCATTTCCGCTTCAATTGGCAAAGGCATTATTGCACTGCTGATACCTAAAATAAATAGGATATTGAAAATGCTTGATCCAAGCACATTACCGATTACAATACCATTATCTCCTTTTTTAAGAGCAGTAACAGATGTAACAAGCTCAGGTAGAGATGTTCCTATTGCAACAATGGTAAGACCAATGAGCACATCGCTTAATCCGAATGTACTTGCAATGAAGCTTGCACCATCTACAACCAAATCGGAACCGATTATGATGCCTGCAATACCAATGATGATGTAAAGGAATGCTTTTGGTATTGAAAGCTTCACTTCAATCTCTTCAGACATGGCTTCCTTGTCCTGTCTTGCCTCTTGGACAAGAACATAAACATAAGCAATGATAATGATAAGGAAGATTATTCCGCAGAGTCTGCTAAGCTCTCCAAAGATGATAGCTATTGCAAGCAGGCCTATTGTTGAAATAACTAAAAATGGGAAATCTCTTTTAATTAGAATCTTATCTACGGTTAATGTTCCGACCAATGCGGAAACACCGACAACAGCTAAAATATTGAAGATGTTACTACCAATAACGTTTCCTAATGAAATTGCATTGGTTCCAGCGAATGCTGAGGTAATGGAAACTGCAGCTTCAGGTGCGCTTGTACCGAATGCGACTATTGTCAATCCAACGATTATTGTAGGAATCTTCAAATTGTAGGCTACATTACTTGCACCATCTACAAATACGTCCGCACCTTTAATCAAAAGCACAAATCCTATGATAAGTAAAATGATTTGAATGATAAGTTCCATCTTTCATCCCCTAGTCTTCATCGCTTTCTAAGTCTAACTTATTAGCATCCTCTTCGTTGACTGTTACCAAGATCTTATCGATATGGTTTGCATCCATATCAACTATTTCAAAGGTAAACTTGCCTTCATGGAATATTTCACCAGTGTCCGGAATCTTTCCTGCGTGTGAAAGGATGAATCCTGCAATGGTTGTATAACCATCTTCCACTTCATTAGGCATTTCCTTTTCAATCTCAAATAAGTCCTTAAAGTCTTCAATGGAGAACCTTCCATCAATCAACCATGAATTGTCTTTTCTCTCAATCGCTTTAGGATCATCTTCCTCATCGATACCAGGAATATCCCCTACGATTCCTTCAAGAAGGTCGTTTAAGGTAATGAGTCCCACAACACTTCCGAATTCATCCACAACAAGAACCATATGAACATATTCTCTGTTTTCCTTGAACTCTTGAAGCAAGTCCATTGAAAGCATATTCTCAGGAACGACCAATGGGGATTTGACGCTTTCCTTAATGTCAACATCATTTCCTGAAAAGATTTCACTTAACAAGTCCTTTGCCTGAACAACACCAATGAAGTCATCCAATTCTCCATCGGCTACAGGGAAGATAGATCTTTTACTTTCAATGATTCTTTCCTTGTTCTCTTCCAAGTCATCTTCCAAGTCCAGCCAGATGATTTCACTTCTTGGAGTCATTATCATATCCACTTTTTGGTCATCCAAACGGAACACTCTTTTAATGATCTCTTCTTCCTCTTCAGCTATTGTTCCGTCTTCAATACCCTCTTCAATAAGAAGCTTGACTTCCTCTTCAGTGACAAGGTCTTCCTTTGGTTTGGAGCCAACAATTCTTAAAGCGAGATTAGTGGAACTGTCAAGCAATTTTACAACTGGCTTGCAGATCAATGAACTTATTTTCATGAATTTTGCGGTTTTCAAGGAATATCCTTCAGGGTCATTCAATGCCATTCTTTTAGGTACGATTTCACCAATCAAGATTGTAAAGTATGTGGTTACAAGAATAACGAATATGAAGCTTAATTGGTAACTGTAAGGTATGTATGGGCTTAAGAAATTACCTAAAGGTTCAGAAAAAGTAGTTCCGCCGATTGCCCCTGTGATAATTGCAGTAAAGGTTATACCTACTTGAACGGTAGATAAGAAGTCACTGATATTATCCATAAAGCCTAAAACAGCGGCCGCTCTTTTATCTCCATCGTCTGCGATTTTTTGCATTCTGATTCTTCTTGTGGATACCACTGCAATTTCTGCAAGGGAGAAAAGTCCATTGAGCACGATTAAAATTATTATTACTAAAATTTCAATTCCTATAATTATCGAGTCCATTTCCATTAAGTCCTTAAAAGATTATATTTTTAAAAATAATTTTTTTATAATTCTATTTATAAATTTAATGTTTTTTGAGCAATTTAATCACGATTTTCTTATGATTTTATAACAATTTCATTATAATTTCTTTGATTGATTAGAATATTATAATTCCTTCATTTTTCTATCCAATTGATTGAGAAACTTATTGTTCTTGAATTCCTCTGCAGTGCTGAATACGGATTCTCCGTAAATTTCCTCTTGCATCTTCTGCACCACATATATTGCATCTTCTGCAGTTTCCACTTTTTGAAGGATTCTGCGGCTTTTTACCTTGATTGTCTTTCCGCATGGACATTTTCTGGTAGCGACTCCTTTTTTTGCATACAATACCCTTCCGCAGTCGCATCTAAATATTAAATACATCTAAATAACCTCATTTAGGAAAAAATTCAAATTAATTAATTTTTATCCTCCAAATAATTTCATGAACAATGGAATAAACACTTGTGATGGCAATATGATGAGTGTTGCAATGCTCACTCCAATGTTTGTTCCAACAACCACAAGCAAAATCCTAATGATATTATTGTTCCATAAATCCCTAAAGCTTTCTATCTTGCCTAAATTATTGATGTCCTGTCTTCTCACCCTTCTGAATTTGGCTTCTGCAAGTCCTGAAAACCATCCTGCAGCAAGCAATGGGTGAATGATGGTAAGTGGAGCGACAAGTCCTCCGATGATGGCTGATTGGATTTTGGATCCTGAGACGATTGAACCTATGAAACCCATTATCATGCTGATTACAATGAACTGTGCAATGTCCCCTTCTATGTGAATTCCATTCATCCAAGCAAGAAAAAATATCACGACAAATGAGATTGGAATCAATGCCAAAATGATTTTAAGCCAAGGAATTCCTCCTTTGCTGTTCATATCATTCAGTTCTCTATAGCTTGGTATGGTTTCTGGATTGTCAAGAAAACTGATTATTCCTTCCCTGTGTCCTGCACCTACAACAGCTATTACCTTATCTTCCGGAATGTTCAATATTCCCTTTGCAAGATAAGCGTCCCTTTCCTTAACAAGTGCGTTGTATGCTCCAGGTGAGATTTCCTTGAAGTATTCCATGGCCTGGTCAATATTGGCCTGCTGTTTCAACTCTTCAATGTCCAGTTCCTCTTCATCTGAGGAGAATACTGAGGCGACAATTCCATACAGGAACTTCAGTTTTTCCCAAGCGCTCATGCTGTTCAATACCCTTTGCAAAGTGACATTGATGTCTCTGTCAATGAGTGCGATTCTGCAGCCGATCTCTTCTGAGGCTTCAATTGCAGAAACCATTTCGGCACCCGGCTTGATGTCCACATCCTCACCGATCTTATTTTGCATATAGGAAAGGATTGTTGTGACCAGGAAAACCCCTACCTTGTTTTCCTTGATGATTTCAGTGATATGGATTGAGTCATCTTCCACGATACCGTTTCTCTCATTCATCAATCTTTGGTATCGTCCTCTATCCAATTCAATGGCCACCACATCAGGCTGGTCTTCCAAAATGGCTGCCCTTACTTCATCGGCACTATCTTGAGACACATGTGCGGTTCCTATAATCTTTAAACATTCTCTAATCATTAGATTCCTTCTTTATAAAATTTCTTTATGAATTATTGTTTTTCATTACTATATTAATTATATTAGTTATGCTTATAAACTTTGTGTAAATGGGATTATGATTTTCAATTTATTCCTGATTTTCATATAGTGTGATTTTTCCATCCTTATAGATTCCAACATTTTCACTTATATTGATTTTCACACATAGATTGACATCATCCTCATATCCCAAATATGCAAGACGACGTCCTGATTTTGATTTTATGGAGACTTTCTCTACCTTTTCCTTGTCTCTGCTTGCCAATATGGCTGAAAGCGCATATTCTGTTATGCCTGTTTCCTCTTCATAGTAGGCTATGTCATCGATATTCAATTTATTTTCCTCTTCCAATTCCTTTTGGATCCAATAAATTATTTCACCTGCTGCCAAGAAGTCCTCTATTGCAAATGTTCTTTCAAATCCTCCCATGACGATTTCAATGTGCTCTCTTGCAAGCTTGCATGCTGCCTTTGCACAGGCCTTTGCATTGACAAATGATCCAATCAGAACGATTTCAGATTCCATATTTTCCAACACCCTTATTCCATTTGTTGTTGTAAGAACCAAGGAATCCTTTTCACCATTATATGCTTTCATTTCACCAGGTGAATTTCCAAGTTCAAACCCTTCAATTGTTCTACCGGTCCTCTCCCCTGCCAATGCAGCATCTTTTTCCTTAGCAATTTCCATTGCTTCCTCTGGAGTGTATACCGGATAGATATCCTTGAATTTATCCAGAGCAAAAATCATTGTGCTGCTTGCCCTTAACGCATCAACCATAATGGATAGGTCTTTTGATGAACCTTTTTCAAAACTTAAACTTACCTTCACTTTCAAGCCTCTAATTCTATGCTTAACTAATATAATTTTTATATTTTGTAATATATAATATTTAATAAGTATTAAGTTCTATTTTTATTAGAGGAATATTATGATAGTTGTTACAACTCCAATGTGCAGGCAGATAGTGGAATGGGCAGGACTTGAAGACTTTAAGGTAAACAGGTTCCCAGATGAGGAAGAAGGGGATTTTGCCATTTTGCTTTCTGAAAGCAAGGTGAAAATGGATTCATTAGCCATCAGAATAAATACATTCAGTCAAATCAAGGAAAGCATTAAAACAGTGTCCGATTATCTTTTTGAAAAGAATTTGATTGAAAAAGCAATTGATTGTGAAGAGATTGAAGTCATTTTTAATGATTATAAGGATGATGTTGAATATGCTCTTTTTGATGAAGAGGAATTTGATAAAATAAGAGAACTCAATAAGGATAAAAAAGTAAAGGTCTATTCAGAGTTCTTAAAGGACATAGTTTCAGATATTGGAGCAAATGTAATCGATTTCAAATATGATAAAGATGGCAATGATGAAGATAATTCTGATTTGGATTATGGCTATTTGGTTTATCCTGACTATTTGGAGGAAGAAGTCTTAAAAAGGGAAGATCTTGAAGATGACACTAAAAGATTCATAAGGATATTAAGTCATAATAACATTTCCAAAGACCCGATTTTGAAAGCCGAATCAAGATATTCCTTTTTAATCAATGAATTAAAATAATCTCAATCAATCAAAATAATTATTAAATAAGAAAAATATATTAGTTTATAGTAAAATTTTTTTTAAAAAAATTTATTCAATTTAATAAAAATTATCAAATTATAATTATTAATCATTTATTCATTTAGAAGGAGAATAAAAATTGCTAGACATTAAATTATTCAGAGAAAACCCTGATTTGATATTTGACTCTGAGGAGAAAAGGTTCAGAAGCACAGAAAATGCTGAAAAGGTTATTGAATATGACACCTTATGGAGAGAAGGTGAAAGGAGATTAAACTCATTAAGGGCAGAGAAAAACAAGTTATCCAAATCATTCAAAAAAGCTAAGCAGGAAGGCAATATGGAGGAAGTCATTGCCAAAAGTAAGGCGGTGGCAGATGAAATAAAGGAATTGAATGCCAAAAATGCAGAATACCTTGAGCTTAGGGATGATTACAGATACAAAGTTGGAAACATCATCGATGAGGATGTTCCTGTTTCAGACACTGAAGATGACAATGTGGTTGTAAGGACTGTTGGAGAATTGACTGAATTTGATTTTGAGCCTTTAAACCACGTGGACTTGATTGAAAAGATCGATGGTGCAGACATTGAAACTGCAGCAAGCATTGCAGGTGCAAGATTCTACTACTTGAAAAGAGACATATTGCATCTCAATTTAGCTTTGATTCAATTTGCATTGAACGAGCTTGAAGGAGAAGGGTACATTCCTATGCAAACTCCTTTCTTTGTAAAGAGTGAAGTTGCAGCTGAGACTTCAGAGCTCGGTGAGTTTGAAGAGACCTTATATAAGGTAGAAAATGAGGACTTATACTTGATTGCAACTGCTGAACAGACACTTGCAGCTCTTCACAGGGACGAAATCATCAATCCTGAAGACTTGCCTTTAAGATACTGTGCGCTTTCCACCTGCTTTAGAAAAGAGGCAGGATCCCATGGAAAGGACACTTTAGGAATCTTTAGGGTTCACCAGTTTGAAAAGATTGAACAGTTCATTTTCTCAAATCCTGAAGAGAGCAAGAATGAGCATAAGAGACTCTTGGAAGTCACTGAAAGCATCTATAAGAAATTAGGTCTTCCATATCAGATTGTGGCTATTGTTTCATCTGCATTGAATGACAATGCAGCCATCAAGTATGACCTTGAGGCATGGTTCCCAGGTTCAGGTGCATTCAGGGAATTGGTGTCCTGTACCAATTGTGGCGATTATCAAGCAAGAAAGACCAAGACCAGAGTCGGTAGGGCAGGATCTGGAGACGCTCAAACATTGCACACATTAAACAGTACAGCTATTGCTACTGAAAGAACCATATGTTGCATTTTGGAAAACTATCAGCAAGCGGATGGAAGTGTAAAGGTCCCAGAGGTCTTAGTGCCTTATATGGGAGGAAAAACAGTTATTGAAGCAAAAGAATAATTTTATTCTTTTACTTTTTTTATTATTTTTTTCAGTATTTTTTTAGTCAAATACTTTTTTTATTTTCTTAATTTTAAGTATATTTTAGTTCATTGCTATTTTTATCTATTTTAATTTTATTTATCTTTTTTTCAAATCTTTTTTCAGTCATTTTTTGGATTGACTTTAACGAAGAATACTGACAATCCAATAACAATCAATGTGATTAAAAGATAAATTCCTATCTTAAACCCGTCAACATTGTAGATTAAGTTGTAAATTCCTATAATCCACATTATAATCAGCATCAATGGAAGCAGATATTTAAGAACAAATTTCCATTTTCTTCCAACCTTAATGGTGGAGTTTTCATTTAGAACGGCAGTTATCTCATCCATATCCAAATATCTGGTAAATATTATTGCCTGTATTGCTATCAGAATCAAAATTCCAAATTCATTGACAAAAGTGTCAACAATCTCAACCAGATAGCTGCTTATTCCTGTTGAGAAGAATAATGAACAGACACATGCAATAATGACTAGAACGGTAACTCCTTTTTTACGGGACCAATTGAGCTTGTCACAGACTGAAGACAATAGCGGTTCGAACAATGCAAGTGATGAGGTGAATCCTGCAAATAATATGGACAGCATCAATAATGGAGCTATTATTCTGCCGATAGGTCCCATTACTGCAAAGACTTCCGGAAGAACGATGAAAATCAAACCGGTTCCTTCACTTATCAATTCTGTTATAGGAATTGAGCTTGTCACAGACATGTATCCCAATATGGAGAATATTCCTATGGCAACAAATATTTCATATAGGCAGTTTGCAACAACGACCATAAAGACATCGTCAATCAATCTGGATTCTTTGGATAGGTAGCTTGCATAGGTATATACCATGGCTTGGCCTATGCTTAATGAAAATATTATTTGGGCAAATGCAGCAAGCCAAATGTTCACATCAAGAAGGGCCAGCCAGTTAGGCTTCAATAAAGTGGCCAATCCCAATTCAAATCCAGGCAATGTAAATGAGTAAATGAGGATGAATGACATTATAATGAAGAGAAGTGGCATTAGAACTTTTGATGCTCTGCCGATTCCTTTATCAACATCCCTGTTTGAAACAAGCCAGAACAAGGCCCATAATATTATGATGGCAATGAAGGTAGGCAATATTACAGAACCGATTCCACTAAGATTGGAGGATCCTCCGACATTTGTGGTGAAAAAGAGTGATGGGTCATTTCCCCATCCGAATGTAAAGCTGTTAATCAGATAAATGAAATCCCAACTTAAAATGACCATATAGTAAATTGCAACAATGAATACAAAGAGCACCAATGCCCATGCGACAATCTCAAATCTTGGGTCGATGTCATATAAAAGCTTTGAAAAGCTCTTTTTGAATTTAAATCCAAGTCCGTACTCTAAAATCAGGAACGGTATTCCCATAACTGCGATGGCAATCAAATAGGGGATGAAGAATGATCCTCCTCCATTGGTATAGAATACATAACTGAAACGCCAAATATTGCCGATACCAATTGTAAGGCCAATCATTGCAAATAAAAATGTTGCTATTGAACCCCATCCGGAATTTTCATTCATCTAATACACTACCTTATGATAATTTATACAAAATCAGTTTTAACTAAGTTGAATTTGCTTATTTTACTTATAAAGATAGTATATGTCTTTTTTTATATATTTTTTTATGAATTTTTGAACATTTTTAAGAAATATATGAACAAAATGAAAAACCGTTATTAAAAAATTTCTAAAAAAAATATATGAACAAATAAAAATAATTATTTTGCGAAAAAAAAAAATAGAATAAAAAATCAAAAAAAAAAGAAAATGAAGAATAATTATTCTTCAAAATTAGTCTCTTAGTATTCATCAGCATGCAAGTATCCGGATACTCCATAAGCCACTAATGCAATACCTAAAATGATGGTAATCAATACAGGATTGTTTGCTGCAAACATTGCAATCAATAAAATGACTATTCCTAATACCAAGCAGATTATAGAGCCGGTTCTTTGAATGGCCGGACCGCCAAGCAACCCCATTACACCAACAATAACCATCATGAATCCTACTATATAGAATTGCAATCCTACCAGGAAGGCAATTGCATTTGTTCCAAAGATGAATGCCAATCCTAAGATGATCATTACCACTCCAAATATTGCTGCAATGGTTGAAAAAGCAGGGGAAATCTCTTTTGAGATGATTCCTGTATAAGCCAATGCAATACCGAATATCAATACTGCAGCACCAATTAGAATGGAAATTAAATTGGAACTGAATATTGGGAATATGATGAATATTAAACCAATGATTATTGAGATAATTGCTAAAATCTTATTTGATTCCATTATTTTCACCTCATTTACATTTAATTGTTTTATATTCTATTTATTTATGTATATAAAAATTATTATCTTAACTTAATTTGTTATTATTCTTTTAAATTTTATATTCTTTTATAATGGTCATATAATTATCTATTAAGTCTAAAATCAAATCATAATGTATATATTTAAAATTAAACAAATTTTAGTTTAGATAATAATTTTCGGATGTTTATTATCAAAGCAAAGTGATTTAAATATGTGAGGTTTTTAAGATGAGTATTTTAGATACTTGGAATGAATGGGATATGAATAAAAAGGCAATTGTCATTATAGTTGCTTTCTTTATTTTAGCGGCAATCTTATTACTTGCCCTTGGAGGCATAGGCTCTGGGACACAATTAAAAGTTAATTATGATGGGCAATGGCAAGGTATTGTTCAAAATGATGATACAGTTAAAGTAATAGTAGGGCATGGAGATCAAATTATTGATTTAGACTTTAATGGTAGTGAAAAAATTAATGTCCAAGTTTCAAAACAAGATGGCAGTTCAGATGTTTTAAATGTCCAAGTCGTTAAACATGGTGAAGTTGTACAAGAGCAAAGTTCTTTTTTACCATATGGATTTGTTTCTTTTATAGTTAAACCATAATTTTAAAAATGGATGTTTCATTTTAAAATTTAAAATTTATTTTTTATCATTTTTTTTTTAATTTCTATTATTGTTTAGTTTATTAATTAAAGACTAATATAATTAACAATTTCTCATTAGGAGATTATTTATGAAATACAATTTTGAATCTATTATTGATAGGAAAAACACCAATTCACTGAAATGGGATTTGTTTGATGATGAATATCCAATGTGGGTTGCAGATATGGATTTCTATGCCTCTCCACTCATTTATGAATCAGTCAGTAGAAAAGCCAAGCATGGAGTTTATGCTTATTCCTTTGTAAATGAGGAGGTATTTGATTCCTATATCAATTGGTGGAAAAGATATGGTCTTTCAATGAAAAAGGAGGAATTACTGTTTGCAACTGGAGTAATGCCTTTAATAACAAGCATTATTCGTGCCTTTTCAGATGAGGGGGATAATGTCTTAATCCAAACACCAGTTTATCATGATTTCTTTTATGTGATTGAGAATAATAATAGAAACGTGGTGGAAAATCAATTGATTTACAATCCTGACTCTGAAGATGTGGAAACCGCTTATGCAATTGATTTTGATGACTTGGAAGAGAAATTCAAAAATCCAAAGACTAAATTGATGTTATTATGTAATCCTCATAATCCTATTGGTAGAATCTGGGATAAGGAGACTCTAGAAAAAATAGCTATTTTGGCAAAAGAGAATGAGTCATAGTCGTATCGGATGAGATTCATTGTGATTTGACAGATCCTGATTTAAAATATGTTCCGTTTGCATCCTTAGATGATGAATTGTCCGATAACAGCATTAATTGCATTTCTCCAAGCAAGACATTTAACATTGCTGGGCTTCAAAGTTCTGCGGTCTTCACCAGAAGCAAAGAGCTTTATGAAGTTCTTGAAAGGCAATTGTCAATTGATTGCTTCAATCAGCCGAACATATTCTCCATTGACGCTACAATTGCAGCGTATAAAAGTGAAGATTGGCTAAACGAGCTAAAAGAAGTATTATTTGACAATAAGATGATTGTGGATGATTTTTTAAGAAGTGAGATTCCTGAAATCAAATTGGTTCCCGCCAATGCAACCTATCTCTTATGGCTGGATTGCAGTGATTTGAATAAAAATTTTGAAAATGGAGAATTTTCCAATGCATTGTCCGAATTCTTAAGGAAGGAAGTCAGTTTATTCCTGTCTCCAGGAGTTCAATTAGGTCAAAATGGAGACAATTTCCTAAGAATGAACATTGCATGCCCTGAAGAATTACTGGTTGAAGGATTAAATGCATTAAAAGAGGGAATTGAAAAATTCAAAATAAGAAAATAAGATACAAATTTAAGAAAAATAGAAAAATTTTTAAAAAAAAGTAAAAAGGGGATAAGTTAATTACTTTAACTTCTCTTCCCACTCTTTTTGCCTAAATCCAGTAAGGCAGATAGATTCAGTCTCTATTATTGGACGCTTTACAAGCATGCCTTCACTAGCTAAAAGATTCAATTGCTCTTCTTCACTCATGTCGGTCAACTTGTCTTTTAATTGCATCTCCCTGTAAATTCCGCCACTGGTATTGAAGAACCTCTTGAGGGGAAGTCCGCTTTTCTCATATAATGCCTTCAATTGGTCGTAGTCAGGATTGTCTTCAACGATATGCTGCTCGTCGTATTCGAATCCGTTTTCATCCAACCATTTCTTGGCCTTTCTGCATGTGCTGCATTTCGGATAGTAAATAAATAACATTCTTTAACCTCTTTTCAAATATTTTAAAAGTAATTTTTAGTTAATTAATTCTTTAATTTTCATATTTTATATAATTAATTTTTTATATTTTGAAAATTAAAAGATTATATGATTTTATTAAAAAATTATTTCAATCAAATCAATTAAATTTATTTTAAAAATGGTGATATCATGAGTGTTTTAGTCGCTTATTATTCAAGATCAAACGTTACAAAGAAATTGGCGGAAGCTATTGCAAGAGAAACTGGTGCGGATATTGAAGAAATCGTATCCAAAGTCAATTATGATGGTAAAATAGGTTATATGCGTGGTGGAAAGGATGCCATTTCAGAAAAGATCATTGATTTGGAAGCTTTGGAATTCGACCCTTCAGATTATGACTTGGTTTATTTGGGCGTTCCTGTATGGGCAGGAAAGGCTGCAAACCCTATGATTTCATATATTAAACAGAATGAAGGCAAGTTCAATGATGTGAAATTCTTTGTGACTGCCGGGGGTTCTGGATTTGAGGGCACTTTTGCACAAATGGAAAAGTATGTTGGTAAGGCTCCCTTAAAGACATTGGCACTTACTACAAAGGAAGTAAAACGTGATGAATTCAGTGAGGAACTCTCTTCATTTATAGAATAACTTTTATTATTCTTTTTATTTCAGATTTTCATTCAAATAAAAAACAAAGGTGAAAAGATGTCAATTTATGATTTTGAAGTAAAGGACACTGCAGGAAATATGGTATCCTTAAAGGATTTTGAGGGACAAGTATTGTTAATTGTTAATTCAGCAACCAAATGTGGGTTCACTCCACAGTATAATGAATTGACTCAAATCTTCAATGAATTTAAGGATGAGGGATTCACCATCTTGGATTTTCCATGCAATCAATTTGGCCAGCAGGCTCCTGGAACTGGAGAGGAAATTGCTGAAAGCTGCCGTGTTGACTTTTTAGTTCAATACCCAATCTTTGAAAAGATTGAAGTGAATGGTGAAAATGAAGAGCCTTTATATGCCTATCTTAAAAGTGAACAGGGATTCAAAGGATTTACAGGTGAAAAAGCCGAATTGATGGATGGCATATTAAAACAGATTGATGAGGATTATATGAATAATCCAAACATCAAATGGAATTTCACTAAATTCTTGGTTGACCGTGAAGGAAATGTAGTCCAAAGATTCGAACCTACTGAAAGTTTGGATGATGTAAAGGCAAGAATTGAAGAATTATTATAAATTTCAACTTTTTTTATTTTATTTTTTGTAAAAAGAGTTAGTTGTTTTTCATAAATTTTTAAAAATTTTTGTATTGACAAAACTTAATCAATTTTAAATATTTTAATTAAAATAGCATTTACCAGTGATTAAATGAAATTAAACATCAACACAGAAACTTGTTCTGGATGTAAATTATGTGAAATGGTTTGTATTAGGGATAATATAGCTATTGTTGATAAAAAGGCAGTGGAAGTCGATAATGGGGACTGTTTTGATTGTGGGCATTGTTTAGCAATTTGTCCAACTAATTCTATTTCTCTAAAGGTATTTGAAAATCAGAAGAGTCGGGTTATTGATTATAACCCTAAGGAAATTC
Organism: Methanobrevibacter sp.; assembly: GCF_017410345.1. Classification (NCBI taxonomy): domain Archaea; kingdom Methanobacteriati; phylum Methanobacteriota; class Methanobacteria; order Methanobacteriales; family Methanobacteriaceae; genus Methanobrevibacter; species Methanobrevibacter sp. The sequence continues at coordinate 2,267 of NZ_JAFQQZ010000044.1, read as the reverse complement.
CAGTATCCAGTGAAGATTTTCTTGATTTATTAAAGCAGCGTAGAAGCATTCGCTGGTTTAAGAAGAAAAAAATAGATGATGAAACATTTGATAAGCTATTTGAAGCTGCCTATTACAGTCCAAGTGCTCAAAATGCACAGGATGTTGAATTTGTAGTGATGGATGAGAAATTGGATGAATTCATGCATTTGGTCTATGATATAATCAGTGTTGAAGAAGAAAAATTCTTTAGAATAAAGCAATTTGGAGAGTATCTTAGAGGTGAGGGAAACTATAAGAATCACCCGCTTCTTTGGGAAGGCCATCAGATGATTCTGTCTTTTTCAAATAGCCAGGCAAATGCTCTTATTGCAAATGCAAGGATTGAATTATTGGCTTATACAATGGGGCTTGGAGGATTCTATTCCTTATTCACTCTTAAGGCTGATGAATTGAATCATGATAAGCTGATGGAATTCTTCCCTGAAATAGATTCAAATAAGCATATGTATTCCGCTTTTGTAATCGGTTATCCAAGAGTAAAATACAAAAGGACAGTTCCTCATAAAAAAATAGATGTTTATTATAAATAATTATTTTAACTTAATTGTTTACAATTTTATTGCTTGTTTTTATCTTAATTTAAACTTATTATTCCAAATATTCTTTTTCGGATGATTTTAATTTTTTATCCTTCTCAGCGTATACTCTTCTTAGATTCAAGGAGATCAGTCTTTTTGTAGATATTAAACTAATCGGAGCCAAAAAGAAAGTCAGGATTGAAATGCCAATTTCAAAAAGGGTTAGGCCACCTTCTGTAATGTCAACAAAACCGCTCACTACAAAGATTTGGCCTATGACAGCACAGATGAAAATTGTAAAGACATCTTTTGCGCCAATGTCCTTCATCAAGCCGAAGATTTCCTTGTAGTGAAAAGCCTTAATGAACTTTCCCTTACTTTCATATCTATTAAGAAGAGCCCCTACCAAGACCAAATAAACAAAATTGAATAATATGAAAAATACAATTGCCAAAGGAATATCATCTGCAAGGAAATAGGATTTTGCATGCTTAAGCAGAAGTGTCATCACAATACCATAAATTACAACGATGCAATATTTCTTAAACCCTTCCCAAACTAATTTTTTGATTTTATTTAATTTAGGGGGCTTGTTTTCTCCCAATAATCCTTTATAGACTATCTTTGACCCATATCCCATTTCCAGAAATAATAAAATAACAGAAATGATTAAAATGATTGTATTTGAATTAAAATAGTTGGGAATAAGACTTTCTAAAATAGAAATTGCCAAATCTATTTTGCTAAGATTAGCCTTGTTTGAAATGGTAATGGCAAACATTAAGGTCCCTATTATGATAAGGTTTTTCCAATCTATAAAGGGATATCTTATTGCATCTTTTAATTCATTTTTAAATAGGTCTAACATGTTTATCAGGCATAATTAAATTGTGGGCATGAAAATTGCTTAAGCAAATCAAATCATAGGGTTAATTTAACGGAAAGACAGGAAAATCCTTGTTCAATCTCAGATGAAACTGAAAGTTGATTGAATTTAGGGAATGATTTTCTGACATGTTCAAGGATTCTAAAGTCTATATAGATTTCAGTGACATAAAACTCAAATCCATCAGTAAAGTAGTAGGTAGGCTTTCTGCATTTGAGTTTGGCGCCATAGAAGAAATCTTCAAGTCTGTTCTCCAAATCCCATTTTTCGTTTTCAGTCAATTCCTTTCCATTGATGTAATCGATTATATCATCTTCCAACCCATCTTCAATGGGATAAAGTCTCAAATCGTTTTCCATCTCTTCCAATTGCTTGTATAATTCTTCCTTATCTAATTCTACCATTATGTCACCGTTCTTAGATTCTTAAAAATAGATATATAAATATTGGTGTAAAATTTATTTAAATTTTTTTAATATTTGTCTTATTTCTTTTTTACTAGGTTTAAATAGTGTGCGTATATAACTTTGCTGTTCTAATGAAAAAACGCATACAAAGGTTTCAAACTCTATGTTAGAAAGAGAGTTTATATAATTCTGTATATTTAATAGTAATGTTAAGCTATGTTTTATATATGCTTTTTCTTTTCTGCTTTTTCCAGAAGCAATTCCACCACGTCTTCCCATTTCTTTAGCATTTAATTTAGTAAATGGTTTTAAGTTTTCTGTATTTGCCATTTTAAAAACTCCTATGTATAATTTTTAAAAAGAAGCGGAGTAGAAAAGTATATTTTATGTGTTGATTTGTGCTTGAAATGTTGA
>NZ_JAFQQZ010000043.1 GCF_017410345.1 Methanobrevibacter sp. | reverse complement strand
TTATTTTATTATTTTATCTATTTTTTTATTTTTCTATTCTTCATTATCTATTCTTAATTATGCCTTTTAAAATTAATTTTAGATTTTTCATTTTTTGAATATATTTATTAATTAGATTAGAGATATATTATAATATTATAAAATGATAGATATTTGACTTATTTTCCATTGAGTGAATGCTATCAATAATACTTATCAATTAATTATAAAAAAACATCTGGTGTTTAGATGAGTGAAGATATTAATAAAATCATTAATGAATTACATATTTATGAAAAAAAGCTATTGAAAGAGTTGGAGATTAATGAAAATGCGACTCCTGAAGAGATAGCTGAAAACACTGGCTTGAACATTAAGTCAGTTATGAGTGCTGCAGGTTCATTGGCTTCCAAAGGAATCATTATAGTAAATAAAGAGACAAAAGAGAAATTCAGCTTGACTGAAAACGGTAGGAAATATGCTGAAATCGGCCTTCCTGAAAGAAGAATCCTAAAGGTCTTGCAGGATAAAAAGGAATTGGCTATGAAGGATTTGGCCAGCTTGGAAGATCTTGACAAAAAGGAAATCAATATCTCAATCGGATGGTTGGTTCGTAAAAGTTGGGCAAAAATGGATAAGGGAGTATTGTCCATCACTGAAGTAGGTGAATCCAGCAAGGATAAGTTAGGTGATGATGAGTCCCTATTGAAAACCCTTATTGAAAAGGCACAAGTGTCCAAAGAGCAGATGGATGAGGATATGGCTAAAGGTTTATCTGCACTTAAGGAAAGGAAAAACCTCATTGCCGAGCAAAAAACAACTTTACATAGCTTTGAATTGACTGACTTAGGTCATGAGATTTTGGCTACTGGCTTTGACATAGTTGAGGAAGCCACTCAATTGACTCATGAACAGCTTAAGGAGGGGTCCTGGAAAGACTTGAAATACAGGCCTTATGACATTAATGCGGAATATCCTTTATTCTTCCCAGGTAAGGAACATCCTTTAAGAAGAATTATTCAGGAAATTAGGGAAATCTTCTTGAATATGGGCTTTACTGAAGATAAGGGAGATTATTTGGAATCAGCATTTTGGAATTTCGATTCCCTCTTCCAGCCTCAAGATCATGCTGCAAGAGAAATGCAGGACACATTTTATGTAAAGAATCCATTGACTTGTGATTTGCCTGATGATGCTCTTGTGGAAAGAGTGGCAAAAACTCATGAAGATGGTGGAAACACCGGTTCTGAAGGTTGGAACTACAAGTGGGATGCTGATATTGCTCGTCAATCTGTTTTAAGGACCCATACAACTGGCATTTCCACTCAAAGATTGGCAAAAGGTGAACTTCCTATCAAAATGTTTTCAGTAGGAAGGGTATTCAGAAGAGAAACCTTTGACTATAAGCATTTGCCTGAGTTCCATCAAGTGGAAGGTCTGGTTGCCGCTCCGGGAATAAATTATCAAAATCTATTAGGTACCTTAAAGGAATTCTATAAGAAATTAGGATTTGAAGTGAGATTCAGACCTGCTTATTTCCCTTATACCTATCTTTCCACTGAATGTGAAATCTATTTGGAAGAGAAGGAAAGCTGGATTGAACTTGGTGGATGTGGAATGTTCAGACCTGAAGTATTGGAGCCTTTAGGCATCAACACTCCAGCATTGGCATTCGGTTTAGGTATTGAACGTTTAGCAATGATTAGATATGATCTCTCTGACATCAGAATGCTTTATAAAAGCGATATCAGCTGGTTAAGGGAAGTGCCTTTGGAAGAAGGAGTTAAGTTTGACTAAATGTGATTCTATGGCTTCTATTAGACTTATTTCATGGAATGTAAATGGAATCAGAGCCATTCATAAGAAAGGTTTTATTGATTGGTTCAATGAGGAAAAGGCAGATGTTGTTTGCCTTCAGGAAACCAAGGCTCAAGTGGATCAATTGCCTAAAAAACTGGTCAATATTCCTGATTACACCAGCTATTTCAATTCTGCAGAAAGGAAGGGATACAGTGGCGTAGCCACTTATACAGCCATTGAGCCTAAAGAGGTTTATTCTGGCATGGGAATTGAAAAGTTTGATATAGAAGGGAGACTTCAAAGATTGGATTTTGATGGTTTTACCCTTTTAAACATTTACTATCCTAATGGTGGCAGTGGGGAAGAGAGATTGCAATACAAGCTTGATTTCTATGACGCATTCCTTGATTATGCTAACGATTTAAGGGATAAAGGTCACAATTTGGTGATTTGTGGTGACTTGAACACTGCCCATAAGGAAATAGACCTTGCTAGGCCAAAACAGAATGAGGATGTTTCCGGTTTCTTGCCTGTGGAAAGGGAATGGGTAAGCAAATTCTTGGATAATGGTTATATTGATACATTTAGAATGTTCCATGAAAATGAGAGAGATCAATATACTTGGTGGAGCTATAGAACCCGTGCCCGAGCAAGAAATGTGGGATGGCGTTTGGATTATTTCTTTGTGAATGAGGAATTTAAAGACAATGTGAAGGCGTCTTATATCAAATCTGACATAATGGGTTCCGACCATTGTCCTATAGCTTTAGAAATAGAATTATAATTTTTATTAATATTTTCATATTTCTTTCTATTTTTCTATTTTT
>NZ_JAFQQZ010000042.1 GCF_017410345.1 Methanobrevibacter sp. | reverse complement strand
ATTTTTTCTATTTTTACAAAAACTATTTTAATTAATTTCTATAAATTAAACTTTAATAAAAAATTTTTCTTTTTAAAATATTAATTTGGTTTAGTTGATTATATGGATTACAGAATTATCATTCTTTCAATCATTGCAATGATTTTAATAGGTGCCTTATCCAAAAAGATAGGCCTTTTGAAAGAAGAAGATGTTGAAACATTGAATAATATAGTAATCAATATATCTCTACCGTGCATGATCTTTAGTGCTTTGTATACTGCTGACGTTTCCTTGCTTCCAAGATTAAGCATTTTAACAGTTCATATGTTAATTACTAGTTTAATTGTAGGGATATTGACTTATTCGCTACTTTATTTTTTAGGCTGGGACAAGAGGAAAATCTGGAGCATTGTCATAGTTGTGGTCTTGGGAAATACTGGATTTTTAGGTTATCCGATCACCCAAGGAATCTTTGGAAATGAAGGTATGATAAGGGCGGTGTTCTGTGACATTTCAACTTCAATAATCTTCGTTATATTAAGTTTCATCCTAATATTGATTTTTGATGGGGAATTTAAGGTGGCAATAAGGAAGATCTTGACATTTCTGCCATTGTGGTCCATAATTTTAGGAATAGCATTTAACGTATTCAACATCCCAATCACTTCACTGGGAACTACAGTGGTCGATTATTTGGCTGGAGCCACCATTCCACTCATCATGATTTCTTTAGGGCTGTCATTGAAGATGGATGGATTGAGGAATCATTTCAAGGAAGCGGGATTGGCATCTATGATAAAATTGGTCATCTATCCCTTAATCGGCTTAGGGGTATTGGGTTTGCTTAACATCACAGGATTTGAGCATACAATCGGATTTATTGAAGCTGCCATGTCATCAGCCATGATAGGATTGGTATTGGCAATAACCTATAAGCTTGACTGGGAGCTCACTTCAGATTGCATATTCACATCTACTGTATTCAGCCTTGTCACAATTCCTATATTCCTAATGTTTATCCTTTAACGAACTTTTTAGGAATTTTAATCTATTTTTCATTCATTTAAAATGAGTGGAATTCCTGTTTTTTGGGTGTTGCATAAAAGGTTACACTATCTCAATTATTCTTTTAATTAATTTAAATATTTAAATATGTTCTATTTATATTTATTTTTATTTAATATGACTAAATTATTCTTATTTTATCTTAATAATAATTATTATCTATCTAAATTAGGTTTACATAGATTTAAAGACGTATCTCTGTTCAGAAATTTTTCAATATTTAAAGGCTTTTCCACCTTTCTTTAAGATTTTGATTGAATTTTTTCAAAAATTTAGGTGTATCAAAATATATTTTATTTTTCAAATTAAAGAGAAATAATTAATTTATATTAAAAAATAACTATTAATTAAACATATTTAATTGAAATATAAATTATTTGTTCTGTTTTATTGATTTATCCTATTTTAATCAATTTAAAATTTTCTCATATATATACTTTACTCCTACTTATTTATAGAAACCTTTATATACTCACTTTTTAGAAAAATTAAACTATCTAATATTTTATATATATAATATATTAAAAAATTAGATCAAATGATTAATCATTTTACTTGTACAAGGTGATTTAATGGCAGAAGAAATTAATAATGAAGAAATTAGAGTGGGAGTATATGTTTGCCACTGTGGTGTAAACGTTGGTGGAGTCGTAAACTGTCCTGAAGTAGCAGAATACGCAAAAACTTTACCTAACGTAGTAATTGCAAAAGATTACAAGTACATGTGTTCTGACCCAGGTCAAAGTCTTATTCAAGATGACATCAAAGAACACAACTTAAACAGAATCGTAGTAGCAGCATGTTCTCCAAGACTTCACGAACCTACCTTCAGAAGATGTGTAGAAGAAGCTGGATTAAACAAGTTCTTATTTGAGTTTGCTAACTTAAGGGAACAAGACTCTTGGGTACACATGACCCAACCTGCTGAAGCAACCGCAAAAGCAAAAGACTTAACACGTATGGCTGTTGCAAAAGCAAGATTATTAGAACCTCTCGAAGCTTCCAAAGTAGCAGTAGACAAAAAATGTCTCGTTATTGGTGGTGGAGTAGCAGGTATCCAATCTGCATTAGACTTAGCTGATATGGGATTCAAAACCTACATGGTAGAAAGAAACCCAACTATCGGTGGAAGAATGGGTCAATTGGACAAAACCTTCCCTACCTTAGACTGTTCCATGTGTATTCTCGCACCTAAGATGGTAGACACTTCCAAACACGAAAACATTGAATTGATTACTTACGCAGAAGTAAAAGAAGTAGACGGTTACATCGGTAACTTCACTGTAAAAGTTGAGAAAAAACCTAGATACGTTAAAGAAGAAGACTGTACCGGATGTGGACAATGTCAAGAAGTCTGTCCTATCGAAATACCTAACTACTACGACGAAGGTGTAGGTATGGTAAGAGCAGCTTACATCCCATTCCCTCAAGCAGTACCTCTCTGTGCAACTATCGACAAAAACTACTGTATCGACTGTGGTCTTTGTGAAACCGTATGTGGTCCTGAAGCAATCGACCGTGACATGGAACCAGAAGAAATCGAACTCCATGTTGGTACCATCATTGCAGCAACCGGTTACGACCCATATGACCCAACTGAAAAATACGAATACGGTTACGGTAGATACACTAACGTAATTACCGCTATGGAAATTGAAAGAATGATCAACGCATCCGGTCCTACCGGTGGTCACGTACAAAAACCATCTGACGGTAAAGAACCTAAACGTGTTGCATTCGTCCACTGTGTCGGTTCAAGAGACGAACAAATCGGTAAATCCTACTGTTCAAGAGTATGTTGTATGTACTCCATGAAAAACGCTCAATTATGTATTGACCACGAACCTGACACTGAAGTAACCTGTTACTACATGGATATCCGTTCATTCGGTAAAGGATTCGAAGAGTTCTACAAAACTTCCCAAGAAAAATACGGTATTGAATTCATCAGAGGACGTCCTGCAGAAATCCTCGAAAACGATGACTTAACCTTAACCGTAAGAGCAGAAGACACCTTACTCGGAAAAGTAACTGAATACACCTACGACTTAGTTGTATTATCTGTTGGATTAGAACCTCCAAAAGGTTCCAACGAACTAAGACAAACCTTAGGTTTATCCAGAACTACCGACGGATTCTACATGGAAGCTCACCCAAAACTCAGACCTGTTGACACCTTAACTGACGGTGTATACATTGCTGGTGTAGCACAAGGTCCTAAGGATATTCCTGACGCAGTTGCACAAGGATCTGCAGCAGCATCAAGAGCATCCATCCCAATGGCTAAAGGTGAAGTAGAAATCGAACCTATTACTGCTGACACTGATACCACCGTATGTGGTGCATGTGAAGTATGTGTAGAATTATGTCCATTCGGTGCTGTAAGTATTGAAGGTGAAGGCGCAGACAAACACGCAGCTATTAACGTTGCATTATGTAAAGGATGTGGTACCTGTGTAGGTGCATGTCCATCTGGTGCTATGAACCAAAACCACTTCAAAACCGAACAAATTATGGCACAAATTGCAGCAGCTCTCGAAGATGTTGCAAAATAGATTAAGAGATTTATTCTCTTTTTCTTTTTCTTTTTTTTTAAGCATTTTTTAATTGTTCGTATATTTATTAACTTTTTTTAAAATTTAATTTTTTTAATTTTAATTTCAAAATCTATTTTTCCAAAAATATTCTAAGGTAATCTAAAAATAATAAAAAATTATTATAATATTAATAAAAAGTTTTATTTAATTAAAAAATTATATTATATATTAATAAGAATTTTATAAGATTATATTTTTTAGATTTTTAGATTTTTTCAATTTTGGCTCTGATTTTTATAAACTTTTAAAATTTTTTATTTATTCTAATCAAATGATTAAACTTATAATTTTAATCTGATATTTAATGATTTTTAAGAAAATATAGGTGTTATGATTATGTATCAATATGAAGAAGACATGAATAAGATCAATGACTTAATGAGAGTTCATAATGACTGGATGAGAGACAGCATCAACCTCATTGCAAGTGAAAATACAACAAGTAATGACGTTACAACTGCAATGGTTTCTGATTTAGCTCACAGATATGCAGAAGGACAAGCTTACGAAAGATTATACCAAGGATGTACCTACATTGACCAAATTGAGGACATTACAAAACAGTTATCCTGCAAGGTTTACGACTGTACATATGCAAATGTCCAGCCTGTATCAGGTGTAACCGCCAACCTCGCTGCTTTCTTCGGTTTTGCAAAAGCTGGAGACAAGATGATTGCCATGAACATCCCTTACGGAGGACACATCAGCCATGCAAATGTAAGTGCAGCAGGTATCAGAGGATTGAAAACCTTGGAACATCCTTTCAACCCAGAAGTCATGAACATTGATGTTGATGCATTGAACAAGATGATCTTAGCTGAAAAGCCAAAGATCATTCTCTTTGGAGGAAGCTTATTCCTATTCCCACACCCTGTATCTGAAGTTGTTGATGCGGCTAACGAAGTAGGGGCAACCATCATGTACGATGGTGCTCACGTTCTTGGATTGATTGCAGGTAAGCAATTCCAAGACCCTTTGAAAGAAGGAGCTGAAGTCTTGATGGGTAGTACCCACAAGACCTTCCCAGGTCCACAAGGTGGAATCATATTATCTCAGGAAGAAAACAAGGACTTGATTGACAACGCTGTTTTCCCAGGTGTAGTGAGCAATCACCACTTGCACCACTTAGCTGGTTTAGGTATTGCAACTGCAGAAATGCTAGAGTTTGGTGAAGATTATGCTAAACAGATCATCAAAAACGCTAAGGCATTGGCAGGCGCACTTGCAGAACAAGGATTCAATGTAATGTGTGAAGACTTAGGATACACCGAATCCCACCAAGTGGCTATGGATGTCAGAGATGTCAAAAGGGCTACAATATTGGCTAAGGAATTGGAGTTAAACAACATCATTCTTAACAAGAACCTCATTCCTGGTGACAATGTAAATGACAGTGACGACCCATCAGGTATCAGAATCGGTACTCAGGAAATCACCAGAAGAGGAATGAAAGAGAAGGAAATGGAAGAAGTGGCTGAATTCATCTGGAGAGTTGCTGAAGGTGACAATGTAGACATCAAGGATGAAGTAACTGAATTCATGAGTCAGTACAGAACCATTCACTACGCTTTCAATGAAGAGGAAGGATACAAATTCATCGAACACATCTAAGTGTCTTTCCAAATTATTTTTCACTCTTCGGAGTGAATTTTTTTTTATTTTTTTACTATTTTTTGTAAAAATTTTGAAGAATATGTGAAAATATAAATTATATTAATTTTTTTATTGTGGAGATGTTTTATGAAAATAGGATGGGCTTTTACCGGTGCAGGACATTTGCTTAAGGAAAGTGTTGAAGCTATGGAAGAATTGGCTGCATATCATGACTTGACCGTATTCTTGTCACAGGCTTCTGAAGAGGTATTGAAAATGTACGGCCTTTATGATAGGGTGGTTGCTGTAACCGGTGGAAGGTATAATGAACTTGCAACCGATTCCAATCAAAAGTTCAGTTTTCCAATAACCGGAAGGCTTTCACTTGGAAAGTATGACCTGCTTATCGTATCTCCTACAACTGCAAACACTGTGGCTAAGATAGTTCATGGAATTTCAGACACCCTTGTCACAAATGCTGTAGCTCAAGCCGGCAAGGGAAGGGTGAGAACCCTCATGGTTCCTGTAGACATTGAACCTGGTGATGTGGATACCATATTGCCATCAAAGCTTGAAAAGACCAAATGTCAAAAATGCGATGAATGTGAAGCGGCATTGGCCTGTCCAAACGGTGCAATCACTCCTCATGAGGAAATTGATCTCTTAAAGTGCATCGGTTGCGGATCATGCAAGGACATCTGTCCATATGATGCTGTATCCACAGGAAAAATCATTACTTTGCATATGAGGGAAATAGACATTGAAAACACTCAAAAGCTTCAAAAGATGGAAGGAATCGAGATTTTCGAAAATCCACAGCAAGTTCTCGAAAAATTAAACTTAAAACAATAATTTTTTCATTTCTTTTTCATAACTTTTTTTAAACAAAAATTATTTATTTCTTTTTCTTTACCTATTTTTAAACAAAGATTTTTTTATTTCTTTTTCATCACCTATTTTTTAAAAATTCTATCTTATTTCTACCTCATCACCTATTCTCAATTCCCTATGAAATCTATTTTTTTCAAATTCCACTATATATTTAGCCGATTTTTTAGGAACATGATATCTCCAGGGCTTCAAATCAGCTATTTCAAAGACTGTATCATCTTCATCAATAAAGACGACAGTTAATTCAAATCTCATAAATAGACTATGAATAGATGATCTTTCTTTGATTTTTATCTTTTGAGGAATTTCAAAGAGCAATGGATATTCACATTTTTCCTTAAGCATCAATCCTCTAAATCTGGTGATGAATGTATTTGCCAATCGGATTTTTCCTATTTTCTCATTGGAATTTTTTATGCATAATGTTTTTAAATTCTTTTCCTTATAAGATTCTTTATTTTTACTTATAATTCTCATATTTGTCTTATTTATTATTTAACTTCATGATTAATAAATATTTTTATCTTTAAATGATTTTTAACGATTTAAAATCAATTTTACAAGCTCATATTAATTTTTCAACATGCCTATTATATTATAATCATATTATAATTTTTTTATAATTATTATCTTTTTATATATAAATAATAATAAACTTTATTTACATTTAAAATAAGAAATATAAATCATAATAATATATATTATATATTCTGTTTCAATTTAATTGAAATTACAAATATTAAATAAAATCACATTTATTGGGAGAATTAACATGCCATTGAAAGAGGCAGAAAAATCATACGACTTTAAGAAAATAGAAGCAAAGGTTCAAGGCTTTTGGGAAGATGAGGATATCTACTCAAAAACCAATGAGCTCAGAGCAAATGGTCCCCAATACTCTTTTTTAGATGGGCCACCATATTGTAGTGGAAAGATCCATTTAGGTACTACCTGGAATAAGGTCATCAAGGATACCTTGTTGCGTTACAAGTCCATGAATGGATTCAGCTTAAGAAGACAGGCTGGATGGGATACCCACGGATTGCCTATTGAACATAAGGTGGAGCAATTGTTGGGAATCGAGTCCAAACAGGAAATTGAAGAGAAATACGGCATTGACAACTTCATTAAGCAATGTAAGGAATTTGCAATGGAGAATAAGGTTGCAATGACCGAACAGTTCAAAAGCTTGGGAGTCTGGATGGATTGGGACAACCCTTACATGACCTTGGATCCTAAATATATGGAATCAGCTTGGTGGACATTGAAGAAGACCCATGAAAAGAACTTGCTTACCCGTGACCAAAGGGTAATCAGCTGGTGTCCTCACTGTCAGACTGCACTTGCTGCAGCTGAGATTGATTATACCGAAGGGGAAGACCCATCCATTTACGTACGTTTCCCATTGAAGGAAAAATTGATTACAGAAGGAGACTATGCAGACTTGAAACAATCCTTCCTGGTATGGACCACCACCCCATGGACACTTCCTGGAAACTTGGCCATTTGTTTGAATGAGGATTTCGACTATTCCTTCGTTAAGGTGGATGAAAGATTAAATGGTATAGGTGACGAAATCATAATCATAGCCAGTGAGCTTTTGGAAACCGTTTTAGGCCCGATTGAAGTGATTCACAAAAACAAGTTGCCTAATCCTAAATACAATCCGGATGATGAGGAATCCAAAGAGAAAAAATACATCATAGAGGAAGAGAAGGAAGTGATGTATGAAATCATCAAAACCGTAAAAGGCTCAGAGCTTTTAGGCTTATCTTATGTTTATCCATTGGCGCAGCAAGTGCCAAAACAAATGGAACTTGAAGCTGAAAACAGTTTAATCCACAGCACTTTCCATGGAGACCATGTTGAATTGGGAGAAGGTACAGGTTTTGTACATACCGCTCCTGGACACGGTCCTGAGGACTTTGAAATAGGTCAGGAAATAGGCCTTCCTATTCACTGCCCTGTAGATGAGGCAGGATGCTTCACTGAAGATGGTGGTGTATATGCTGATGGATTCACCAAAGACTTGAACGATACAATCATTGCAGACTTGATTGCTCAAGACCTGATGTTCAAGCATGATACAATTTCCCACAGATACGGGGTCTGTTGGAGATGCAAAACCCCTATCATTTACTTGGCTACCGAACAATGGTTCATTAAGGTGCCTGAAATCAAGGAAAAGATGCTATCTGAAATTGACAGAGTTGAATGGGTCCCTAAATGGGCTGGTGAAGGAAGATTCCATGATTGGGTGGCCAATGCTAAGGACTGGACCATTTCAAGACAAAGATACTGGGGTATTCCAATACCTATTTGGATCTGTCCTGACTGTGGTGAAATCAAGGTAATCGGCTCTGTGGAAGAGCTTAAAAAGGAATCAATCAATGAAATCACTGCAAGCGATGAGGAATTGGTTCACAGACCTTATGTTGATGACGTGTTGATTAAATGTGATTGCGGCGGCTCAATGAAACGTATTCCTGATGTATTGGACGTATGGATTGACTCAGGAGTTGCAGGTTGGGCAGCCTTATACTACCCTCGTGAAGAGGAAATGTTCAATGAATGGTATCCTTACGACTTTATCTGTGAAGGACACGACCAAACCAGAGGATGGTTCTACTCCCAATTAGGTACTGGTGTAATTGCTTTGGACCAGGCTCCATACAATAAGGTCCTGATGCACGGATTCGTATTGGACGAAGAGGGTAAGAAGATGAGCAAATCCTTAGGTAATGTGGTACAGCCTGAGGAAGTAATTGAAAAATACGGTGCAGATGTGCTTAGATTCTACCTTTTATGGGCTTGCAAGCCATGGGATGACCTTAAATTCGTATGGGATGAATTGAACAACGTCAAGAAGATGTTCAATATCCTTTGGAACGTATATGTGTTCTCAACTACCTATATGTCTCTTGACGAATTCGACCCTGCAAACTGCATTGTAGATGGTCCTGACGCAAACATAAGCCTAAGGAATGAAGACAAATGGATCTTGTCCCGTGTGAACTCACTTGCAAAAGAGGTTGGTGAAGCCATAAATGACGTTCACTTCCATTTGGCTACAAGAGCCATCAACAATTTCATTCTTGAAGACTTAAGCAGATGGTATGTAAGATTGATTAGAGGAAGAACTTGGGTTGAAAGCGATGACCCAGACAAGTTAGGGGCATACTATTCACTTTACACTACACTCAATACCTTGATCCATTTAATGGCTCCAATCACTCCTCACTTATCTGAAGAGATATATGAGAACCTTGTTAAAAACTTGGATGAGGAAGCGACTGAAAGTATTCATATGGACGATTGGATGTATGATGAGGCTTTAATCGATGAGGAGCTTGAAGCAAAGATGGATAATGTGAGAGATGTAATCGAAGCGGCTGCAAGGGCAAGAGATGTTGCAAGATACAAATTGAGATGGCCTGTAAGTGACATTACAGTAGTGTCCCAAGATGATGAGATATTGGAAAGCGTCACTTATCTTGAAGATGTAATCAAGGACCAATCAAATACCAAGGAACTCTTGACTGCAAGCGAATTTGAAAACCTTACATTTATCGCAAAGCCTAATCTCAAGACCTTAGGTCCAAGGCTTAAGGGAGACATGGGCATAGTACAAAAATTCTTCGCACAGGCTAAAGCGGATGGCATTGGCAATTCAATCAAGGATAGCTTGGACTCTACCGGCAAATATATTGTAAGGGGAGAGGACAGAGAAGGCAACTTGAAGGAAATTGAACTATCAGTTGATGATGTCCTTTATGAAACCGAGCTTCCTGATGATGTTGTAAGTGCGGAATTTGCTGGAGGAAACGTATTTGTAAATACCAAAATCACTCCGGAGATCTTATCTGAAGCTATGGCACGTGAACTTATCAGAAGAATCCAGGACATGAGAAAGGACATGGACTTGGATGTTGAGGCCAATATCGGTGTAATGGTTAATACCGATGGCGAATTCAAGGAGCTTTTGGAAAAGCAATCTGATTTGATAAGTGAGGAAGTCAGAGCCAAATCAATTGTAATCTTTGATGGAGAGGCTTGTGAAGTCTGTACCCTTAAAGGAAGCGAAGAGAATGCAGATGATGACATTTCTGTAGAATACTCTAAGGAATGGGAAATTGAAAATCACAAAGTAATTATTTCTGTTGTAAAGCTTGGCTAGGTGTTTAAATGACTTTAACAGATTCTGAAGTAAAATATATTGAAGGAATTCTTGGAAGAGAAATGAACGAATTGGAAGAGGGAATGTTGGATGTAATGTTCTCTGAGCACTGTTCATATAAAAGTAGTAGGCCGATTTTAAAGATGTTCCCTACTGAAGGAGAAAACATTATTCTAGGTCCTGGAGATGATGCAGGGCTTGTATCCATCACAGACGAGTATGCTCTTGCTGTAGGTATGGAAAGTCATAATCACCCTTCAGCCATTGAACCTTACGGTGGAGCGGGAACCGGTATTGGAGGAATCCTAAGGGACATTATCTCTATGGGTGCAATGCCAATAGCTCTTCTTGACAGCTTACGTTTCGGTCCTCTTGAAGACCAGAAATCAAGATACCTCTTTGAGCATGTTGTAGAGGGAATCTCCGACTATGGTAACAGGGTAGGAGTTCCTACCGTTGCCGGTGAGATTGAATTTGACGAATCATTCAGAACAAACCCTCTTGTAAACGTATTGTGTGCAGGGCTTGTGAAAAAGGATGAAATCGTATTAGCCATTGCTCCAAATGTCGGTGATGTTTTCCTGCTTATGGGTGGAACCACCGGTAGGGATGGAATTCATGGAGTGACCTTCGCATCTGAGGAATTGACTTCCGATTCTGAAAAGGAAGACCGTCCTGCTGTGCAGGTTGCAGACCCATTCACCAAAAAGAGAGTGCTTGAAGCTTCACTTGAAATCCTCGAAAAGATTGACTGTTCCGGTGTAAAGGATTTAGGTGGAGGTGGCCTCACCTGTTGCGTATCAGAACTTGTAGACAAGTCTGGAAACGGTGCGGTAGTGGATCTTAATGCCATTCCTCTTCGTGAAGAGGGAATGACCCCTTATGAAATCATGCTTTCAGAATCACAGGAACGTATGATCTTTGTAATCAATCCTAAGGATGTCGAATTGGCTCAAACCATTTGTGACAAGCATGAAATTCCTTCTGCAGTAATCGGTGAAGTTACCGATGGAAACCATATGGTTGTCAAAGACTTCGATGCGGAAGAGGAACTTCAGACATTATGTGATGTTCCAACCATTCTCTTGGCAGATCCTCCTTCACTCAATAGGGAAATGAGGGAACCTGCAAAGCCAACTGATTTGCTTGAAGTTGAAGACGGGCCAATAGATGACTCATTAATCAAGATATTGTCTTCCCCTAACGTTGCAAGCAAGGAATGGGTTTACAAGCAATACGACCATGAGGTTCAAACCAGAACCGTTGTAAAGCCTGGAGATGATGCGGCAGTATTGCAAATTGACGGCGAAACAGCAGTTGCATTGACTGCAGATTCAAATACAATCCACACAAAACTCTCCCCATATGACGGTGGAGCAGGAAGTGTGGCTGAAGCCATTCGTAATGTGGTTTCAATGGGTGCAAAGCCTTATGCAATCGTAGACTGCCTTAACTTCGGTAATCCTGAAACCCCTGAAATCCTCTGGCAGTTCAAGGAGTGCATCAGAGGAATGTCTGACATAGCAGCTAAATTCGAAGCTCCTGTAATCAGTGGTAATGTAAGTTTCTACAATGAAACCGAAGGAATCAAAATCAACCCAACACCTGCTGTAGGTGTCATTGGTGTTGAAAAGCTCTCAAGCATCAGAACACTTCCATTCAAGGAAGAGGGGGATAAGATCATAATCATCGGTAAAACCTATGATGAGCTTGGAGGTTCCGAATATCACAGAGCGGTTCATGGATTGGAACAGGGAGATGCTCCTAAAATCAGAATCGATGATGAATTGGCATCTGCAAACACTATCCTTGACTTGATTGAAAACGATGCTGATTACACCAAATACCTTGAAGGAGAAGAAGAACTTGGAATAACCGCTGTTCACGATGTTTCCGCTGGTGGAATAGCCATTGCATTATCTGAAATGGCTTTAAGCAGCAAAATAGGCTGTGAAGTGGACATCAGCAAGATTCCAGCTGAAGAGGGAATCAGCGACAATAACTTACTGTTCTCAGAATCTCATGCTAGATTCATCATAACTGCAAGTACAGATAAGGCAGATGAAATAATCAGTGCAATTGATGTTGATGCTGCGATTATCGGTGAAGTCAAAGGAGATTCATTAGTTATCAATAAAGAGAATGAAAATATTGTAGATTTGGCTGTAGCTGATTTGGATGATGCTTATCATGGTGTCATTGAAAAGTATATGGCTTAATCAAATAGATTCTGAGTTTTAAATTATAATTTCATTAGATTATTCTATCTAAATCTAATTATAATTTTTTATTTTTTTAATTAATTATTTTTATTTTATAATTTATTTTTATGGACGATAATATGAAATTTATATCAAATTTAATCCCATTGGAAGATGCGTTGGCTAAAATTGATGGGAATCAGAAGTTGATGGATACTGAAAGGATACATGTAAGAGATTCTCAAGGCAGAGTTTTGGCTCATTCCATTTCCTCCTATCACAATTCCCCTCCATTTGACAAATCAGCTATGGATGGATATGCCGTGATAGCGGAAGACACTTTCGGTGCTTCAAATAATGTCATAAAGGAATTAAGGATCATTGATAGAATTGGAGCAGGGGATTTTTCAGATAAGACATTATCCAATGGCGAAGCTATTGTAATAGCTACCGGTGCCCCGATTCCAAATGGCGCTAATGCCGTTTTGATGAAGGAATTCACTTATGAGGATGGAGACAATCTTGAAATCCATTCACAGGTAACTCCTGGCGAAAACATTTCTCCAAAGGCTGAAGACATTGCAGAAGGAGATGAGATATTATGTGCAAACGTTTTAATCAGGCCTCAGGAAATGGGCTTGATTGCTTCAGCAGGTCACAGTGAAGTTGAAGTATATAGGAAGCCAAGAGTGAAATTGCTGATTACCGGCAATGAATTGGTGGAGCCTTCTCCAGAGCTTGACATGGCTAAGATAATCAATTCCAATCAATTCACCATTGCAGCATTGATTAGAAGCGCTGGAGCCATTGTTGATATAGAACATGGGGCAGATGATTTTGAAGCGGTCAAGGAAGCCATTGACAAGGCAAGCAAGGAATATGATGTTGTCATCACAACAGGCGGAACCGCAATCAGCAAAGGTGATGTGGTTATCGAAGCAGTTGAAGAATTAGGTGAAGTATTGTTCCATGGTGTTGCAATGAGGCCTGGAAAGCCTGTAGGTGCAGGTATTGTCAATGGAACTCAGGTCTTCATGCTTTCAGGTCAGCCTGTAGCCGCTATGGGTCAATTTGATATAATTGCAAGGCATTACTTGTTTAAAATGCAAGGACTTGATTATTCCCATAAGGTCATAAAAAGAATATCCCAGGCAAAAATACCTTCATCCCTTGGCAGAACCGATTATATACGTGCAGTGGCTGATGACAATGGTGTCCATCATGTATTGAACAGAGGTTCTGGAATAATAAGGTCCATGGTTGAAGCAAATTGCTATATAATCATTGATGAAAACCATGAAGGAATCGAAAAGGGAGATGAAGTTGACTTGATCTTCTTCAATGATATGGCATGGCCTAGCCTTTAATTTTAATTCATTAAAGTTTTAAAAAAAGAATTTAGATAAGAATATTGATTCTTATCATATTTTTTATTAGTTTTATTTTATTTTTTTATTAGTTAATCTTATTTCATTGCTTTTTTACAAATTTACAAGATTTTAATTTTTAACGACTTCTTTTCCCCAATCTGTAGAACAGATAGTATGCAAAGTAATCGTCATGATTGTTTCTGTGGCTTAAGCTTCCTTGGGAATATCCGTTTCTATATCCTTCCTCATAGGCATAGGCTTCCTCGTATTCCCTTTGCTCTTCAACATAGTCATCCTGCATCTTGTTTAATTTCTCATCGAATTTCTCTTTGCTGAATGCTGATTTAGGACTATATGAAACAATCTTTTTCATTGTATCATTGACCTCATTTCCATCATAGGAGAGTGCATAGAATGTCTTGTTTGACTCAAAGTAGAGATAGGTAACGTCATGGTTGCAGATGCTTCTATGGCTATAGAATGCAACGGCATGATGTCCGTCGATTTCCATCTCTTCAACATCATAAAGCTCATCATTGGTGGATTCATAGCCATAATTGTTTTTAAGTGACTTATCGGTTTCCAATGTCACAAGCCCAAAGTCAAATACAGTATCCTTAAGGTAAAAATCGCTTTCATTCCTTCCCCCTTCATACTCAGGTGGAATTTGGAAGTCTATATTGTTTATGGTGATGTTCAGCCAATCTGAAGTGTCCACATCACTTGTTTCAGCACTTGATGCACTTATGCATAGAAGTGCCATAATCCCCATTGCACATGTTAAAAAAATAATTTTTTTATTCATATTTTATTCTATAAGCCTTTTTGCTTTTAAAAATTTCTTTTTTATTCCAATTCATTAATCAGATTAATTTTCAAATGGAGGTCATTATTTAAAAGACTTTATTTATTTTTAAAATAAGTACTTTTTTATATTATGAAAACTTAATAATATTATCAAAATCTATTAAAGAAATATTTATGAAAATCAAAATTATTTAGAGATATTGTTTAGGAATTATTGAATTTTTAAAAATTATTAATGTGTTATTATGAACGGTATATGGTATTACGTAATAGCTTTCCTGATTATTTGGACAATTTCAATCGTATTTAAGGATAAGCTTACAGATTATGGAGTTGAAGTCAGTTTCCCTCTTTTGATGTGGAAGACTCAACGATTGAGAGGATTCATTGATAGGCTTGCAAACAAGGCTCCAAGATTCTGGAGAGGATATATGAATGTGGGAATTGCAATCTCTACCGGATTCATGATTCTCATGGCCGTTGCATTGGTCTATTCATTGAAGTTCCTAATGGATACTCCTACTGTCAGCCTGATTGTTCCTGGGGTGGAAGTTCCTGGCTCTCCAATATTCATTCCATTGCTAAGCGGGCTC
The DNA here is from genome assembly GCF_017410345.1 of Methanobrevibacter sp. Taxonomy (NCBI): domain Archaea; kingdom Methanobacteriati; phylum Methanobacteriota; class Methanobacteria; order Methanobacteriales; family Methanobacteriaceae; genus Methanobrevibacter; species Methanobrevibacter sp. The sequence continues at coordinate 17,498 of NZ_JAFQQZ010000042.1, read as the reverse complement.
ATTGCCCTTGCAACTGTTTTGGTCGTTCACGAATTCAGCCATGGAATTTTGGCAAGGGTTGAGAAGATAAACCTGAAATCCATTGGCCTACTCCTCTTTGCAATTATTCCAGGGGCTTTTGTAGAGCCTGATGAAGAGGAATTGAGTGAATTAAGCAGACCTGCTAAAATGAGAATATATGTTGCAGGGTCCATGGCCAATCTGACATTGGCGGCCATTGCATTGGTCATCATGTTGGCGATTTCCTCATTTGTCATGCCTGTCGTATTTGAGGACGATGGTGTTGTAATCAACAGACTGACTGAAGATGGAAATGCAATCGACCATTTGTCTGAAGGAATGAAGATAGAGTCTATAAACAATGCCACTATAAGCGACATGACCTCTTTCGAAGAGACCGCAAGGACTTTAAAGCCAAATGATACGGTCAATATTCAAACTGATCAGGGAACTTACAGCTTCCAATTGAAGTCCAACCCTCAAAACAAGTCCATAGGATATATGGGCGTTCAGGTTCAAACAAACAGCATCATTTCAGAAGGATTTGACAATCAGTTCTACACTCCTTTGCTATGGGCATTGATGCCTTTAAGCAATCTGTTCTTCTGGATATACTTCCTTAACTTTGCTGTAGGAACCTTCAATCTGCTTCCGATGAAACCATTGGATGGAGGCCACTTGTTTGAGAACCTATTGTCCTATATCATGCCAGAAGTGGCATATAAGCCAATCGTGACTTTCATGTCATTCTTCATGGGAATTATAATTGTGGTCAGTTTAGTTGTCGGCTTGGTTGGAGTTCCAGTTTAACTATCAAATTTCTATTTTATTTTTATTTTTTTCTTATTTTCTTTTTTGCTTGTTTTTTCTCAATTTCTACAATTTCAATCTTTAAAAAATTAGTTCGTACATTATAAAACCAAAACTTTATATATATAGAAAATCATATAAATAAATGTTTATGGATTTACGAACTAATAATACTTTTAGTTTAAAAATCTTAAATAGGTAATACTTGGCAAAGCCGGTAATACTTAAGAATTAATCGAGGAATTAAAATGAAAGCAAAAGCTGAAAAAATAGGTGATGGAGTATACTGGATTGGTGTACTTGACTGGGACTTAAGATCTTACCACGGATACACTTTAGACGGAACCACTTACAATGCATACATTGTATTTGGTGAAAAGGTAGCTATTATCGATAACGCTTATCCTGGAAAAACCGAGGAAATGATGGCTCGTATCGAAGATGCATTCGAGCAAGAAGGCAGAGAAATAAAAGTCGACTACATTGTTCAAAACCACGTGGAAAAGGACCACAGTGGTGTCTTGTACGACTTATGGAAAAGATTCGATGCGCCTATCTACTGCAGTAAGATTGCTCAAGGCGGACTCTTAAGACACTATCCTAAATTGGAAGGTGCAGACTTCAACATCGTCGGAACCGGCGATGCTCTTGACTTAGGTGGCAAGACACTTGCATTCTTGGATGCATTCTTGCTTCACTGGCCTGACAGCATGTTCACCTTGCTTGCAGAAGATGGAATATTGTTCCCTAACGATGCATTCGGTCAACACTTATGCTTCTCCAAAAGATTTGACACCGACATTCCAGAATACGTTCTCATGGATGCAGCACAAAAGTTCTACGGTAACTTGATTGTACCGCTCAGTAAAAAGGTTCTAAACAAATTTGATGAGATCATTGAATTAGGTCTCTTGGAACAAGTCAAGATGATTGCTCCTTCCCACGGACAAATCTGGACCGACCCAATGAAAATCATCGGCGCTTACAGTGACTGGGCAACCGGTAAGAGAGCAGAAGACAAGGTGACCATAGTTTACGATACCATGCACTACTCTACCCAAAAGATGGCTCACGAAGTTGCTGAAGGTATCATGGCAGAAGGATACGATGTGGAAATGTACTTCTTGCATGAAGATGAAAGAAGTGAAATCGTAAAGAGCATCTTGACCAGTAAGGCAGTTGCTTTCGGTATTCCTACAATCAACGATTTCCCATTCCCAAGCATTGGTGACATCATCTACTACTTGAAAGGTCTCCACTTCAACAGAACCGGATTCAAAAGACCTGCTGTAACCTTCGGTTCCATGGGAGGAAGAGGAGGAGCTGTCGAATTCATTGCAAATGAACTCGCCGAATGCGGATTCGAAGTTCTCGACCAACAGGAAATCTACTATGTTCCTGACGCAGAAGACGATGATGCAAGCTTCAAGTTAGGACAAAAATTAGTTGAAGAAGCTAAAAAATTAGAACTTTAATTTTTTAAAGTTCTTTTATTTCTTTTTTTTATTTTTTTTCATTTGAATGATCTTACTCAATTTTTGCATTTTTTATAAAGATTAAAATTTTTAAAAAATTTATTTTGCACTTTTTTAACAATTAAAATTTTTAAAATATTCATTGCCCTACTTGTAAAAAATTAAAATTTTCAAAACTCTCTTAACATGTGTTATTTTTTAAATTTTGTTTGTATTTTTCCTTATTTTCAGTTGTTTTATAACGAATGTTCGTATTTTAAACTAATGATTAATATGATTTTCTTAAACTGTTCGTACTAAAATCTAAATAAATAAAAGATTTTGAAAACATTTTGTAAATATAAGAACAAGTATATATGTAAGAAAGTTTATACTATATTTATCAAACAATTTTTTGTTTATTATGTTTAGGATTTTTTTATAAATCTTATAAAAAGTTATACATTATTAAAAAATTTTAGTTTTTTGAGGGTTAAATATGGAAAATGAAGAAAAAACTATTCAACCAAAGGCAATTCAAATCTTTGCCAAGGCTCCAGGTGAGCTCGGTGTAAATGTAGTTAAAAGTCCCGTGAAATTAACCATCCTTTCCATGCTTAAGGACACTGACATGGAATTTGATGAGATCGTTAAGAACACCGGAAAATCCAAATCCACAATTTCCGTTCATTTGAAATCATTAAGGGAAGATGGAATCGTAAGCTACAGATTCGATGCGAATGACCACAGAAAGAAGATCTTCTTCATCAATTCCAAATTCTTAGGTGAAGTTCAATCCGGAGATGAAAAGGAATTGGAAGAAAGACAAGCTGAATTCCTGGTTAAAAACATTATGGATGTTGACAACTTCAAGTTCTCCTTCCTATTGTTCCACACTTTAAGATCCAACTTGATCCAAGAGGGAATTAACATCAACCCTGTATTGAACCAATCCGGTAAGAACATCGGTGCGGCAATGTATGAAAAGCTTTACGATGACGACATCAACAAGTTCTGTGACAACATCATTCAATTCTGGGAAGACAACGGTTTAGGCAAACTCGAAATAGTCTTGGGAGACATCATCAACATTACAGCCTATGAATGTTTCGAATGCAGTTTGCTTCCTAAAAAAGGAAAACCAACCTGTTACTTGGATGCAGGTATCTTTGAAGCATTGTTTGCAAACTATCTCAAGAAGGATGTCGTTGTGACTGAAGTGAAATGTTTCACCATGGGCGATGACTGCTGCAATTTCCTAGTGGAATCCCCAGATGGAGAAGCTTTTGCTTTCTAAACCAGCTTTTCCAAGCCTTCGGCCTGAAAACCTGGACCAAAACTCTTTTCACTAGTTGGGGGTAATTCACTCTTAACTATTATCTTTTTTTAGCTATTTTTTATCATTAAATATTCCATTTAATTATCTATTTTCATTGATTTTTCCATTATGATTATAATATTGCAATTAAAATGGATTTTACAAGTTAATATCAATTTTTTAAAATAAATATTACCTTTCAATCGCTCTTTCTGAAACCTTTTTATATAACTTGTTTATAATATAATTGTAATGTCAGATTCATTATTTTGTCCCAATTGCGGGATGCTAAAGAAAAATTGCGTATGTGGAAAATACGTTGCAGATAGAACTAAAAAACCTTATCAGAAAAAGGAAAAGAAAAATAAGGCTTTTTCCTCTACCAGTAAAAAATCAAAAGGAACTAAAGGTCTTTATCTATATGAAAATCGCAAGCCTGTAACAGTCAGCGAAGACCTTGATTTTCCAAATGCGGAGATTTATGATATTGCAGAGCATGACCTTCCTCAAGAGGTAATCGATAGGCTGAAAGAGGAATATCCTGAAATTCCAGAACAGATAATCGAGAATTTCCCATTCGAACAGCCTAGAGAAGGTCAATTGGAGATCATTGCAGACATAGAGGAAGCCATTTCAAAAGGCTATAAGTATATCATATTGGAAGCAGGTACAGGTACAGGAAAATCCGCTGTCGCTTCCACATTGGCCCGTATGTATGAATCCGCATATATTCTAACAATGACAAAACAGCTTCAGAAGCAGTATGCAGATGAATTTGATTTTCCTCTTGTTAAAGGTAGAGGAAACTTTGACTGCCTGAAGGATGGATTGGAAGTCACCTGTGATATGGGTGCCTGTAAGACAGCGCCAAAGAATTCCAAATTCTTCTGTCCTTATGGAATAAGCAAGAATCCGACACTAACTGGAGACTTGGCTTTCAAGGACTCTTTCGGCAGTGATGTGTTCTTCCAGACCAATGACCACTGCAACTACTGGCAACAGAAGGCAAATGCAATCAATTCACCGATTACATTGATGAATTATGATTACGCAATATTGGAGCTGAATTATGTAAAGCACTTTGGAAAGAGAAGCCTGCTCATTCTTGATGAGGCACACAATATAGAAGATAAGCTGATGAAAACAATGGAAATCAACCTATACAACAGGCAGCTTGAAAAGGACATCAAGAAGGTCATAAGCCCTCAAACTCTTAGAAGTGCTGAAAAAGGCGAATGGATAATGGAAATCGATGCAATCCAAGGCCATTACTCTGACATTGACATAAAGGACCTGCCAACCAACAAGGCTGACAGAATCAACTCAACAATTTCCAAATTGAAATCCCTTAAGACCAATCTGGAAAAGGAGCCAGGTAACTGGGTGATTGATGCTGATGAGAATGGAGTGTCATTCAAGCCCCTTAGGGTAAACCATTATGCTGAAGATTATCTCTTCAAGCATGGAGAGGTTGTGATATTCTTAAGTGCAACCATACTTTCCCATAAGATGTTTTCAAAATGGTTGGGATTGGATCCTAACGAGGTCTATCATATTCAAGTTGACAGTCCGTTTTCCGTTGAAAAAAGGCCTATCGAATTGAATTTGGCTGGAAAGATGTCAAAAAGCAGAGTCAAGCAATCCGCTCCGAAATCAATTGAAATACTTCAGAAGATATTGAAGAGGCATGAAGGGGAAAAGGGATTGATCCATACCCACAGCTATAAGTGCCAACAGTACATCATCAACAATCTATACAGCAACAGGTTGATTGCCCATGGAAACAATAATAGGGAAAGGGTATTGAAGTTCTTTGAAGAGGATGAAAATCCATTGGTTCTTGTTAGCCCATCCATGAGCGAGGGAGTTGATTTGCCTTATGACAAATGCAGATTCCAGGTAATCTATAAGATACCTTTCCCATACCTTGGAGACAAGCAGGTTCATATGAGGATGAAAAAGGATCAGCGCTGGTATGCCTATAAGACTGCCATGACCTTAATGCAGGCTTACGGAAGGGGAATGAGAGCTGAAGACGACTCCTGTGTAACATATATCTTGGATTCTGACATACAGATGCTTCTTAAAAGTCCATTGTACAAGTCATTGATTCCAGAGTTCTTTAAGGAAGCTATTGTAATCAATGATGATAGAATTATTTAACCACCAAGCTTTTTGACCTACGGTCAAAAACCTTGACCAAAAATTTTTTCATATATTTCTAAGGTTGAAAAACCTTGATTAAAAATCTTTCCTCATTTGTGAGTGATAATATGGTAGTAAGAGAAGAAATTGAAATTGGAGGAATTCCTATAATCTTGGAGAGAAAGAATATAAAGAATCTATACCTCCGCATCAAGCCTGATGGCACAGTCAAGGTTTCTTCTCCAATGAGACTATCAGATGATGCCATAAATGAATTTGTCCTATCAAGGGCAGATTGGATAAGGGACACAAGAGCTAAAATGCTTGAAAATCCACCTAAACCTAAAGTGAGATATAAGGATGGGGAAACCCATTATCTCTGGGGAGAGCCATACACGCTTCAACTGATTGGAAATGAAAATGCAAAAAAGGCATTTTATGACAGCAAGGAGCATATAATCTATCTTCCTGTTCCAAAGAGGTCCACTATAAAGCAAAGGGAAAAGATACTCTTTGAGCTTTATAGGGAAGAGATGAACAGGAATTTAAAGTATTTCCTAGATAAGTGCACTTATTTTGTAGGCAAGGAGCCTAAGGAAGTAAAAATCAGAAACATGAAGAATTGGGGAAACTGCAGAAAGGACAAAAGGGTTACCTTAAACTTGAAATTGGCTAAAAAGCCACCGGTTTGCACCGAATATGTTCTGATTCACGAATTGTGCCACTTGATTGAGTTCAATCATGGCCCAAGATTCAAGGTACTTATGGATGGATTCTGTCCCAACTGGAGAGAGATAAAGAAGCTGTTGAATGAAGAGCAGTGATTGTAGAAAAACTTTTAAAAAACAATATTATTTATGGGGTGATATGATGGAAGTATTAGACTATCAATTAATCAAAATAGATAAGACCACTTATGATGCCAGCGTGCTTGCAAGATATGAAAAGCTTGAAGACATATTAGAAGCATGTGAAGAAAAAGGATTGGATATTATATATTACGGTGATGGCAAATTGATTTTAAAATCAGTTGAATAGTTCATTGCCGTAAAAACGGACCTAGGGGGATTTGAACCCCCGACCTTGGGATCCGAAGTCCCACGTCATAATCCTGACTAGACTATAGGCCCAATAGAAAAAAAAACATTTTTTCAAAATTAGTAATATACTAACTATAATTTATTTCTTATCTTTTTTAAAATTTTAGTTTATTTCAATTAATTTTTCTATTTTTTTCAAATTTCAGTCTTTAAAATGAAAAATTTAGTCTTGTTTTTAGTTAAAAATATTAATAAAATAGAATATAAATAGAATTAATTGAAATTATTTAATTATATTATTGAAGTTATTAATGAGTTTTTTATTAATCTTATTTTATCATATGTGATTATCATGCTTACCAAAAGAATTATTCCTTGTTTAGATTGTGACTTGCAGGTTCCAGAAGGAAGAGTGGTGAAGGGAGTAGAATTCAAGCAAATCCGCTATGCCGGGAATCCGGTCGAGCTTGCCACCAAATATTATGAAGACGGAGCGGATGAGATTGTAATCCTGGACATCACCGCTTCCCATGAACGCAGAGGAACCATGGTTGATGTCATAGAAAGACTGACTGAAAACGTATTCATTCCGATATGTGTAGGGGGTGGAATAAGAAAGGTGGAGGATTACACTCGCATGCTTAAGGCAGGAGCGGACAAATGCTCTACAAATACCGCAGCCATTCACAATCCACAGCTTCTCACAGATGCCTCCAAGGTTGTAGGTTCCCAAGCGGTGGTTATTGGAATCGATGCAAAAAGAAGATATGTTGAAGAGGACAGGGAAGCCGCCAAAGGAAAGACCATTGTGGATACTGACCAAGGTGAAGTGTGGTTTGACTGCAGCATCTATGGAGGAAGGGAATTTACAGGCATGGATGCAATTGCCTGGGCTCAGGAATGTCAGGATAGAGGTGCAGGTGAGGTTCTTCTAACATCCATGGATGGAGATGGAACAAAGGACGGCTATGACCTTGTGCTTACAAAGGCAATAAACGACAATGTGGACATTCCAGTCATTGCATCTGGAGGTGTGGGAAATCCGCAGCACATTCTTGAAGCCTTTGAAGTAGCCGATGCTAGCGCAGCTCTTGCAGCAAGCATTTTCCACTTCAATGAATATCCTGTTCCAGTTGTTAAGAAATTCTTAAAAGAGAAAGGAGTTCCAATAAGAGAAACTTTTTAGAATGATTTTTATTAAATTTTATTTTTTCATATATTAGTTTTTATTTTGTGATGACATGGTAAATTTAAAATTCAATTCACTAATCAATCTTAAGCTGACCCAAGAATCAGGTCAAACTTCACAGGCTCCATGGAGGTATAATTCAGTTGGAGATAATGATCAGTTTAGTGAATTGATTTACTTGAATACTCCTTCAATTATTAATGAACTTAGTGATGAAACTATTAATTTAAATAAACTTCCTGTTCTTTTAAAGCTATCACAAGATAAAAATGATTTAAATAGTTTCACTTGTCTATATCAACTACCTAAAAAGGTAGAAAAAAAGGAATTTTCACTAAATATTGACAATTTTTCCAAGCATGAAATCAATATTATCGAAAATGAAATAAAAAATGAATTGACCAAAATCTATAATCTGGACTTTGACTTGGAAAAGTTCTATGATTTTCTATTGTCTGATGAAAAATTAGCTCCTTCTGTAGACTTTTGCAATGGATTGAGATTGTTCATTGCAAAGGATCCATTTGAATGCATCATCTCTTCGATCTGTTCTGCAAACAATTCCATATTAAGATGGACAAAATCAATTGACAAGATAAAATCCAATTGGGGAGAAAAGGTTGAGTTTGATGATGGAATGTTTTATGGATTTCCAAGCCCAAAACAATTCTTGGACTTTTATGAAACCCCAATTGAGGAAGCAGATGAAGACGGACATTGCTATGAGATTGATTGCTATACCCATAACTTGAAGGCATGTGGCGTTGGCTACAGGGCACCTTATATGAAAAAGGCAAGCCAGATTCTGATTGATGATATCAATATCGATGAGATATTCTCAATGGGTTATGAGGAAGCATTTGATTTGATTCTGGGATTGCCTGGTGTGGGCCCAAAGGTAGCGGACTGCATTCTATTGTATGGATTCGGATTTGAAGAGGCATTTCCATCTGATGTCTGGATTAAAAGGATTGTTTCTCATTTGTATTTTGATGGAGAGATTTCTGCAGAGAAGACAAGGGAATTTGGAATAGAGCATTTTGGTGATTATGCAGGATATGCTCAATTATATTTATTCCATTATGCACGAAAGTCTGGATTGATGGATAAGATTAAGAAATAATTTTAATTGAAATTAAGACTAATGATTTTTTAGATAATTGAAAGAAGAAATAATGATTATTGTGGACTGTTATTATGAGAAATAAATTTTTGATATTGGCATTATTGGCAATCAGCTTATTCTTATTGTTGGCTTCAGTTAGCGCTGAAGATATTGTTGCTGATGATTCCAGTACAGATATTGAAGTCCAAACTGGAGAGCAGTCAGTGGACAATTCTGATACAGCCAATGAAAATAATGATGATAACTCTTTGGTTGCCGGTGATGATTCCAATGACAGTACACAATCAGCCACTTCCAATGCTACAAATAATGGATCTGATGCTGACTCTTCTAAAGTTCCTTACAAGTTCACATCCACCAAGAACATAAGTTCAACTTATGGAAAAAAGGCCAAATTCTCTGTTAAGGTGCTTAATAAGGAAGGAAAAGCTATCAATCACACATTAGTAACCTTTAAGGTTGCTGGAAAGACATATAATCGATATACAAATGCAAGTGGAATCAGTTATATCTATCTTAATTTAAATGCCGGAAAATATACAATCAAATACAATGCCACTGGAATTTCCAGCAAAAATATCTATACTGTAAAGAACTATTATAAAATCACTCTTTACAAATGGAAATCCGGAGCCAATGTATTGAAAAATAAAAGGATTAAGGCGAATGTTCCAAATTCAACCCTTGTAAAAAAGATCATTAAATTGGCAAAATCAGGAACTCCTGTAATCAAGTTCAAAGGAGGAAATGGAAAAGTTGTTTTCATTACAGCTGGCGTTCATGGAAATGAGATACCTTCACAAGTTGCTGCCATGAAGCTTATAAAGTATCTTCAAAGCCATCCTATAAATGGTACTGTCTATGTCATGCCATTCATGAATCCTAAGGGCACTGCAGCTAATGTAAGGGATTATAATGGAGTTCACTTAAACAAGAAGGCAAATAAAAAGGGAACCATTTCCTATAAGACAGTTCAACTGATTAAAAAGTTCAAATGCGATGCCTATGGTGATTTCCATGCCACAAGACCTGGGGGAAAGCCTGGAAAAGACTTGGTTTTTGGAAGCTATAAGCCTACTAAAAAAAGTGCAACAATTGCCAAATATATAGCCAAGAATGCAAAGGTGAAATATAAAATATATAAAAAGGCAGGAGTGGAGTATCCTGGCGCTATGGAAGATGAGGTTAATTTAAAGAAGATTCCTGCCGTAACCTGTGAAGTGATCAGTCCTCACGGAAAAATCAAGAAAGGATCAGTTTCAAAATCATTATTGATGATGAAAACACTATTGAAATACAATAAGATAATTTAAAGGTCCAAAATGGCCTTATTTTATTATCATTTTTATTTTTTTAAATTGTTATTCTACTCTTCAAACTCTTTTTCAAGCAGTATTGTCACAGGACCGTTGTTCAATAGGCTCACTTTCATGGATGCGCCAAAGACACCGGTTTCACAAGGAACATCCTCACTGCATTTTTCCACAAAATAGTCAAATAATTTAGTTGCTTCCTCGCCAGCCAATGCCTTATGGAATGATGGTCTGTTCTTTTTGGTTTTTCCATATAATGTGAATTGAGGAACAAGAAGAAGTTTCCCTCCAATGTCCTTTACTGAAAGGTTCATTCTACCCTCTTCATCAGGGAAGATTCTAAGCTTTGTAAGCTTTCTTGCCAAGTATTCAACTTCCTTTTCTGTGTCTGTCTGGCCAAAGCCGACTAAAACCATCAATCCCTCTTCAATCTGGCCTGTGATTTCTCCTTCAACTTCCACACTGGCATTTGTTACCCTTTGAATGACTAATTTCATATTATCTCCAAAAAATTACTATAAATGATATTTGGTAAAAATTATTTTAAAAAAAGCATTAAAACCAAAGTTAAGAATTCCAAAGGAATTCTTAGCAGTGATTTTCCCTAAAAAAATGAGACAATTTTGAAACCGAAAGAATCAAAATTCTCTTATTTCTATTATAGGTTTAATTGTATTTAAATTTTTTTAAAGATGAAGGAAAAAACTTACCAAAGGAAAAATATAAAAAACTTCAATTTTTTTCTTATTTGACAGGCAAATTACATTATTAATCCTTTAGCATCAAGATAACAATCTTGATTACTTCAAGGAATATTCTGAGAACATCTTTTTCCTCTCGTTTCAAGATGATGCCTCCGATTTTTTTAGGGATATTTTTATTTAAGCAATAAAAACCTTCAATATTAATTCATTTTTTCTTATTTATAAATTAAACAGTTTTTAAGACTTTAAAATTGCTTTAACTTTGTAAAATTGTTTTAAACTTGTTATAATATTGTTTTCCTCTCATTTTTTTACAGTTTCAATAGTTTCATTTATAACTGTTTCAAAAGAAACAATTAAATAGGATTACTTACTTATAATTAATCATCTAGAAAATTTTTTAATAATTTGCTATGGTGTAATTATGGAAAGTGAAAGCTTTCAGGGAATAATGGATAGCTCTCCCTTGATTGCATGGATTCATAATCTGTCCAAAAATCATTTCAAGTACCTGAAGTCAAAAATCAGTGAGTTTGACTTGGGCCATGAAGTACGGTATATTATGATGATCTATGACAATCCATGCATCTCCCAGGACGATTTGGTTATAATGTCCGGTCAAAGCAAGGGAAACATTGCCAAGTCATTGAAGAAACTGGAAGATGACGGTTATATCAAAAGGGAAGTCAATCCGGAAAACAGAAGGAAATACATGTTAAGGACCACTTCAAAAGGGGACGAATTGGTTCCTAAGGTCCGACAGATATCCAAGGATTGGGAAAAGGAAGTGGGAATAACAGAAGAGGACAGTGAACTGATTGAAAGATTAAAGGAAATAGCTATCAATGGTATGAGATTGACTGAGGATTTATGATTAGCTATTTAAAGATTTATTTTAATTGATTTTTATTTAATGAGTGATAATATGAAATTTGACAGCGAAACATCTGTAGTGCTGGTATCATTTCTAACATCATTTTTTGCAGTGTTTCTGGCTGCAGGTATAGTTATTGGTGTTCCATCAATTGCAAGCGAGTTTGGAATGAACAATGTCGTTCAGAATTGGATAATCACCATTTCCCTGCTTGTTGTAGCCATATTCACACTTCCTGCAGGACAGTTGTCAGGTAAGTTTGGTGTTAAGAAATCATTGATAATTGGCGTTTTGATTTTCATACTTGGTTCAATAGGGGCCTGTTTGGCCTTTTCCGCTGAATCATTTTTATTCTTTAGAGTAATTCAAGGCATAGGTGGAGCATTTTCAAATGTTGCATCCATGGCTATGGTTGTACAGGCCATCAGGCCTCAAAATAGAGGTCAGGCTTTAGGATTGACAGTAACAGGGGTTTATTTGGCAGGGTCCCTGTCTCCAGTGATTTGTGGATTTTTAGTATATAATTTCGGATGGAGAGCAATGTTCTACTTCACCCTTCCGTTCTTCTTCATCTGCATTGCACTTATGATTCTAAAGATTGAAGGGGAATGGAAAACCTATGAAAACGATAAGATAGATTCCTTAGGCTATCTCATTTATGGTATAGGAATCTTACTCTTCATCTATGGATTTACAAGCTTAATGACAACAATGGGTAAGATCTGTGTGGCAATTGGTTTTATTCTCCTCATTGTCTTCGCATATTATGAAACCAGAGTGAACACCCCTGCATTCAACATGAGATTATTCAAGAATGCGAAGTTTGCCTCTTCCAATGTTGCGGCATTATGCAGCTATCTTGCAGTGGCATCACTTACTACAATATTGAACTATCACTTCCAATATGTAAGGGGATGGAATGCCCAAATGGCGGGCCTTATCCTGATAGTAACTCCTATCATCATGGCGTTCATGGCTCCTAATTCAGGCAAGCTGTCTGATAGGATACATCCTCAGAAATTGGCGGCCATTGGAATGTCCATTGCGACTGTGGCATTGTTCATTTTGATATTCCTGGATGCAAACACTCCAATCTGGCTTATTGTCGTTGCAATGGTCTTGCAGGGTATAGGTATGGGACTCTTCACAAGTCCGAATACAAATGCAATCATGAGTTCCGTTCCTCCAAAGGAGACTCCGAATGCATCTGCAGCCCAGTCTGCAATGAGGACCATCGGTCAGACCATGAGCCTAGGTCTATTGACTCTTGTCTTTGCATGGATCATGGGAAGCTTGAAACTGTCTTCCCAGTATGCAGGAATGGTTGTTCAGGCCTCTCAGATAGTCTGCATAATATGTACAATCATCTGTATAATTGCAATATTCGCCTCACTTGTAGGTGTGAAATCCAAGGATGAGTTCAATACAAAACAGGCAAATTAATCATTTTGTTTCATTTTTTATTTTTTTATTTATTTAAGGAGAGAATTATAATAATTATTTATTGAAAAATTGTTTTAAAAGAGGGATTGTTATGAAATTTGATTTGGAAACAATTGTAGTGGCGGTGTCGTTCATTACATCGTTTTTCGCAGTATTTTTATCAAATGGTATTATTATAGGGGTTCCAGCCATTGCACAGGAGTTTGCAATGAACAATGTCATTCAAAACTGGGTTCCTACAATATTCTTCCTTGTGGTGGCTTTGTTCACAGTTCCTGCAGGGCAGATATCAGGTAAGTTCGGTGTCAAGAAGTCTTTGCTCGGAGGAGTGATCGTTTATCTGATCGCTTCAATAGGTGCTGTGCTTTCATTTTCAACAGAATCATTCATATTCTTCCGTGCACTTCAAGGTGCAGGTGTGGCATTCCTGAATGTGTCTGCAATGGCAATGGTTGTTCATGCGGTCAAGCCTCAAAACAGAGGTAAGGCATTAGGATTTACAGTAACAGGCGTTTACTTGGCGACCTCATTGTCTCCAGTGATTTGCGGATTCCTGGTACACAACTTGGGTTGGAGATCAATGTTCTACTTTGTAATTCCTTTCCTGGTTCTATGTATAGGTCTTATGGTTTGGAAGATCGATGGTGAATGGAAAACCTATGAAAACGATAGGATTGACAAGATCGGATCAATCTTATATGGACTGGGCATTTTGGCTTTCATCTATGGATTTACAACATTGACAACAAGCACTGGTCTCATATTGACCGTTGCAGGGCTTATCGTTCTTGTAATATTCGGAGCTTATGAGCTAAGGCAGAAATCTCCTGTATTCAACATGAACCTATTCAAGAACAAGAAGTTCACCTCCTCAAACATTGCGGCATTATGCAGTTATATTGCAGTTATGGTGGTTACAACAATATTGAATTATCACTTCCAATATGTAAGGGGATGGAATGCCCAAATGGCTGGTATGATCTTGATCATCACACCAATCATCATGGCAATCATGGCTCCAAACTCTGGAAAACTATCTGATAGGATACATCCTCAGAAATTGGCGGCTCTTGGTATGGGAATTGCAACTGTAGCTCTTTTGATTCTCACATTCCTGAATGGAGACACTCCACTTTACCTTGTAGTGATAGCCATGATCCTGCAGGGTATCGGTATGGGACTCTTCTCTTCACCAAACATGAATGCGATTATGAGTTCCGTTCCTCCAAAGGACGCTCCAACAGCTTCCGCTTCACAGGCAACCATGAGGACAATCGGTCAGACCATGAGTTTAGGTCTTTTGACCCTTGTATTCGCATGGGTTATGGGAAACCTGCCTCTTGCTACAAAATATGCGGGAATGGTCGTTCAATCATCCCAAATCATTTGCGGTATCTGTACAGTGGCTTGTATCCTTGCAATATTCGCTTCCTTGGTAGGTGTAAGGTCTAAGGACAAATTCAATACAGACAGGCCAACTTAGATTGGATGGTTTTTAAGAGGATTTAAATGTCTTCAACTAAGGAATATTTGGAATATATATTGGAGCAGCTTTCAGATCTTGATGATATCTCCTATCGTGCAATGATGGGAGAATACATCATCTACTATCGTGGAAAGATTGTAGGAGGCATTTACGATGACCGTTTTCTGGTCAAACCAGTGAAATCTGCCATTGCCATGATGCCTGATGCAGACATGGAATTTCCTTATGAAGGCGCAAAGGAAATGCTCCTAGTCGATGATGTTGATGATAGGGAGTTCCTTGGAGAGTTGTTTGAGGCAATGTATGATGAGCTTCCTGCTCCCAAGAAAAGAAAAAAATAATTTCATATTGGTTTATTGGTAATAACCATTATGAAATTTACTTATTTTTTACTTTATTTTTTCTACTTTTTTTAAATAAATTATTATAACACATTTAATAAAATATTATTATGAATAACTTGACAGATAGAATTTTAAACTTTTTTAAAGAGGAAATAATCTTTTCAATATCTCTCATTTTAGCTATTGTTTCCTGCTTTTTCGTTTTTCCAAATGGAAATTACTTCAATTACATCAATTGGGAAACAATAATTCTGCTTTTTGTCATAATGGTTTTTGTAGAGATTCTGAAAAATCTGTCTGTCTTTGAGATATTGGTTCGCAAGCTATTGGTGAAGGTAAGAAATACCAGAGCTCTTGTCTTGTTTTTAGTCTTTAGTTGTTTTTTCAGTTCAATATTCATTACTAATGATGTTTCATTGATTATCTTTGTGCCATTCAGCATTTTGGCTTTGATGAAGCTTGATAGGATAGACTTAGTTATATTGACAGTCAGCCTGCAGACAATTGCAGCCAACGTGGGATGTATGGTTCTTCCTATTGGGGCTCCTCACAATATTGTTATGTATACTGTATCACACATTCCATTTGTATCATTCTTCTTGCTTCTATTGCCTTATATAATCGTTTCTGTAGTGTTTCTGATTATAGTCTCATTCTTCATTCCAAGCGATGAGGTAAGTTTGCCTAAATTGAGCAAGATTGAGATTGACAGGAATGATTTCCTTAAAAAAGTATTCTGTGGTGTTGACTACTTCTTGCTTTTGACATTCATTGCACTTTTCATACTGATTGGAAATCTGGAGAACATTCCATTTTTCAATATAATGTTCAAGAAGTGGATAGTTGGCAATGAGGTTCTTTGGGGGGTTTTAGCATCTCAAGTCATTTCAAATGTTCCCGCTGCAATACTATTGAGTGGTTTCAGTACAAATTATGAGGCAATTATTGTTGGAATCAATATCGGTGGATTAGGTACACTTATAGCATCTATGGCAAATCTTATTTCATATAAGATACTTGTAAGGCATTTCCATGACTTTAAAATCAGATATTTAGGAGTATTCACAGTCTTGAATGTGATTTTGCTTATAATTCTACTTGGAGTTTATGTTTTTATCAATTGAAAATAAGCCAGTAAAAAGAGAAAATAAGTTAAAAGAGACTATTTTTAATAAAAGTTTTTTAAATTTAAATTAAATAAAAAAAGTAAAAAAAAGTTTATTTGATCAATAAACTTCTTTAGAAGTCAAATCCACTGCCACTGCTTGTTGGCAAGTAAGGAATCATTGCTTCAGCCAATTTGGTGATTGGCATGGTTTGAATCCATATTTTTCCAGGTCCGGTAACTTTTGCAAAGAACAGTCCTTCACCGAACAATATGTTCTTAGCCCCTTTGACTCTTTCAATCTCGAATTCAACGGATTCTTCCATTGCAGCGAGATGTCCAGGGTCCAAGAGCAAGGTTTCACCTGCTTCCAATTCATGCTCAATGACTTCACCATCGATTTCTATGAATGCCATTCCTTCACCGGAGAATTTTTGGAGAATGAATCCTTCTCCACCGAATATTCCAGTTCCTAACTTATTCTTGAAATAGATGTCAAGTTCAACGCTGTCTTCTGCAGCAAGGAATGCATTTTTCTGACCGATGAATGTGTTGGTCCCATCCAACTTGATTGGTAGGATCTTTCCAGGAGTACGTGCTGAAAATCCTATTTGCTGATTATCTGCCTCAGCAGTAAAGAAGTTTAAGAATAAGCTATCTCCAGATAATGCCCTTCCAAGACCTTTCAAAAGGCCTCCGCCAGTATTGGTTTCCATTTTCATTCCAGAAGTCATAAAGGACATTGCGCCGGTTTCATTTTTTATGGTCTCCCCTTCTTGCAATGTGCAAACTACAATAGGGAATGAACCTCCACGTATTTCATATTCCATTATTTCACCTTAATAATATTATTTTTATTTTATTTAGTATTAACTTTAATAATATATATGTAAATTTTTAAATAATAAATCTTATCTTTATAGAGAATTTTTTAGAAATCTTTATAAACTGCAATGCATATAAGATAATCATTCATTAAAGGAGGGTGATAAAAATGGCAAGATGTCCAAGGTGTGGTTCTGAAGCTCTTGAAGAGATCGATTACAACACATACAAATGTCATGAATGCGGGTATATGATTAGAAATCCGGATGATTTGGATTTGGCCGATGAAGAGTATGGCTATTAATTTTATTTTTAAGACAAT
>NZ_JAFQQZ010000041.1 GCF_017410345.1 Methanobrevibacter sp. | reverse complement strand
AAAAGTTGATTTGATTTTAGATTTGATTTGATTTGAAAAAAGATTGAAGTAGGATTTTAAAAAAATCCTCGAAAAGTGTAAAAGAACTAAAGAATTATACTTTTTTAGTTCTCATGATTTTCATATTGCCTAAAGCAATGATATATTCTACACCTAAGTCAGTACCTACAGCACCTCTGATTTCATCATCGAATTCAGCAGGTATAGGTAATTCAAAGGTTTCGAAAGTTTCTAAGTCCATGATTTGAACTTGGTCACCCATAACAGCTAAGATTTGACCGATCCTTTTGTCAAGAATAGGTACTTCAACTTTAGTGTCTACAGGTTTTACTAAACTTCTTTTTTGACCATCAAAAATACCAACAGCTTCTAATCTTGCTTTTGCAGCTCCATGTTTACCTGGAGATGAAGTGGTTAAGCTAGTAACTTTAGAAGCTTCTCCATCTAATACAATATATTTTCCGACTTTTACGGTTTTAAGTTCTACAACTTTGGTTGACATTAAAATAACCTCTCAATAATAATTAAAAATAAATTTAATTGCAATTTATTTCTTAAATTAACAATATCTATAAATTAAAAATTTAGTTAAAAACTAATAATTTTTTATATTTAATTGAAATTAAATATGATTAACCTAATAAAATATAGATTAATAATATATTAATTTAAAATTATATATAAACTTTCGTATTAAAAAAATACTGAAAAATAATTTCATTATGGATATTTAAAATATTAATATATTATAAAAAACAAATATTAAATCAGTATAAATTTATTAAATAAAATCTTTAAAATCAAAGTGGTAAAATGAGAATAGCTATTGTATCAGGAAACAGTGAAGGTCCGACAGAATTGAATGCTTTTGACAACGCCTTATATGAAGCGGAAATCGGTGATGTGAACTTGATAAAGGTTTCAAGCATGCTGGAAGCCAACACCAAAGTTGAAAAATTGCCTAAATTGAAAGCGGGATCAATGGTAAACTGTGTATTGTCAAGCTTAACTTCAAATAAGAAGGGTGATGAGTTGACTGCCTGCATTGCAGTGGCTATCGGCGAGGAACTGGGATGTGTTGTTGAGACAAACGGAATCAATCAGAATCCAGAAGATGTAAAGAACGAAGCAATTGAAATGGTAAAATACATGATGAACAAGCGTAATGTGAAAATAAGGGAATTGATTGTGGAAGAGGCACATCATACCGTAAAGGAAATCGGATCTGCAATAGCTGCAGTCATTTACATTACTGATGACATTTTAGAATAATGCTAATTTAAATTTTGAAAAATGGAAAAAATAAAAAATGATGATTAAGGAGTGGGAAGATGAATCAAGAGGACATAGATATTTGTAAGAACATAGCCACCACTGTTTTTGAAAATGTGGAGAAGCTCCTTGAAGGGCAAGTCGGAAACCCTAAGGCAGGAGAATTCGTTAAGATAGGTGCAGATGGAACTCCTACATCCTATATCGACATCATTGCAGAAGAGGAAGTAATCAAGCTCCTTAAGGATGCTGAATTTGAGTCTTATCTAATCAGCGAAGAAATAGGAGAGCTTAAGCTTGGAAAAGGAAAGCAGGAATCAATCAGCCTAAGTGAAGAGCTCCTTAACAACGAGCCAAAAAGCAAAAAGGAAAGAGAGGAGCAGGAAAAGCCTAGATTCATATTCCTGATTGATCCCCTTGATGGAACAAGCAATGCAATAAAGAACATTCCTGCATACGGAATGTCAATTGCTGTTGCCAATGTGCCTGAAGGAAGGGAAGCAACATTGGATGACGTTCAGCTTGGTTTTGTAAAGAATTATGCAAACGGAAACTTCTACGAAGCAATCAAAGGAAACGGCGCTAAAAGAAATGGAGAGCCAATGACTCCAAGCAGTGAAACAGATCTGACAAAAATAAGCCTTGGAGGATTCACCAAAAGCAAGACCCTTTCAGTTTCCAAATTGGTGGATACTGCAAGAAGGATGAGAGTATTAGGTTCTGTAGTATTGGAGCTTGCCTATGTCGCAAGCGGAAAATATGATGCATTCCTTGATTTGAGAGGAAGTAGAATCATCGACATAGCCGCTTCAAAGCTTATCGTAGAGGAAGCCGGAGCAATCGTAACCGACAAATACGGTGAAAAGCTAAACAGCAGACTAAGCATCTATGAAAAGGCAGTTGTTGTAAGTGCAGGAAATCCAGACTTGCACAATCAAATCATCAAGATCATAAACAATGACGAACTGGAAAAGATTCAAAGCGTTGCAATAGTAAGTAGAGTTGACGAATATAAGTCAGTATTGTTCTCACTTAAGATCTTTGAAACATTGCTTCAGAGGAATATGGAAACAGTCATAGAATCTTCTCTTGCAGAAAAGCTAGAGGAAATAAAAGAAGACCCTGAACTTCACAAAATCATTGCAAAGACAGTTAACGAAACTCCAGAGATTGCAAAGCATATCGAAAGCCTGAACTTCAATTACAACTTCCGGGACTATGCAAAGGAGCTTAACGAACTTAGAACAGACATGGCAATCATTCTTGGAGGAGACGGAACCCTTCTCAGGACTCAAAACCAATTGACCAAAGAGATTCCAATCTTCGGAATCAATATGGGTACTGTAGGATTCCTTACAGAAATCGAAGTGGAAAACACCTTTGAAGCCCTTGATGCAATCCTGGAAGGAGAATGGTCCAAAGAGAAAAGAACACAAATCATCATCTCCCATGAGAACCAAACCTTCCGTGCATTGAATGAAGTTGTAATCATGACTGCAAGGCCTGCTAAGATGCTCCATTACGAAATCTCAGTTGATGGAGAGGTTGTAGAGGAATTGAGGGCGGACGGATTGATCATTTCCACACCAAGTGGTTCAACCGCCTATTCAATGTCTGCAGGAGGGCCTATTGTAGACCCTAAAGTAGGGGCATTCATCATAGTTCCTATCTGTCCATACAAATTGGGAGTCAGGCCATTTGTAGTATCTGATGGAAGTGAAATCCGAATCAAACTCCTTAAAAGAGGTAAGAAGGCAATTTTCGTAATGGATGGGCAAATCCAGAAAGAAGTGAACTATATGGAAGAGCTCGTAATCAAGAAATCAGAGAAAGATGTTTACTTCATGAGAATCAATAAGAAATACTTCTATAAGAAAGTTAAGGATAAGCTTAACGAAGGAGGATTAGACAGCATTAACAGAGTATTATAATTACTCTTAAATGTTTTCTAATTATCATTTTTATTTATAAACAGCAATTCTATTTTTTAACAATTCAATTATTATCAAGAGTGAAAGCAATGAATGTCTTTTTAGTTGATTTGACACATGGGGGAGTCAAGATATCCTCTGAACTTGCCAAATCAGAAAACTATGAAAATGTATTTGCATATGACTTGTACAATACATTGAAGGAAGAGGATGAAAGTCTTTTAGACACTTATAACGTTAATGTAATAAAAGACTTGGATTCATTTAGAAATCAGCTCAGATTAAATTCAATAGATAAGATTGAAAAGAAAGATGATGAAAAAGACTTGATTATCAATCCTATTCACTCTTCATTAAATATGAATGAATTATTGATTGAAATAGCCGATTCTATTGATTCAAATAATCAAGTTATTCTAAATCAATATGACATTATCAACCATCATGAAGCTACAGAACTCGTTTTATCAGACTGGAAAGAGGAAACAGAAAAGCAGAACATAAAAACCATTGAAATAACTGGTGTAAAAGGAAAGACAAGCACAGCATTCCTCTTGAAAGAAATATTCTCACAAAACAATAGGAACACATTGCTATTATCAAGTCTAGGTGCCTATCTATTTAGAAAAAGCGATGATAACGAGCAGAAGCTTATCTTGCAGAAGAACATCAGCATAACTCCTGCAAATATCATAAGCACCATTCAACTAGCTAAGAAGATAGCACATCCAAAATGCAGCACATTTCCGATTTGCGATAAGAATTTGGATTTGGAGGAAAGAATTGAAGAGAGTGACATTCAAGAAGAGTTTAATGATAATCCATATAAGGACTTGAATTACGATGTTGCCATATTTGAAAATTCATTGGGAATCTGTGACTTGGGAGACATTGGAATTCTGACCAATCTGGTTGAAAACTATTCCATTGCAAAAGGACAGTCAGATGCAAGAGAAGCCAAAAGGCAAGTATTTAAATCCCCATTGGTAGTCATTGAACATGAAACATTGAATGAATTTTATGAAGAGGAAAAGGTAGGATATGAAGATAAAATCAATAGCTTTTCACTAAATGACCATGATGCAAATGTCTACTGTGAATCAATTGATTATGACATTGACAAGACCACTATCAAAATTGTTTATCATGACTTGAAGAAAATTGATAAAAAATTAATAAATGGTAAATTGATAGTGCATTGCTTTGCTCCTGGACCTCATCATGTGCTAAACGTTTTAGTATCTCTCACAACTGCTCTAGCATTAGGCATCGATGGAGAAACAATTCAGAATGCTTTATCAAACTTTAAAGGAATCGATGGGCGAACAAATGTGAAACAAATCGATTCTGAAAATGACTTGATAATCATTGAGGAAATCAATCCTGGCATCAATACAAAAGCCATTGAAAGCTCAATAAACATGATCAAGGACATTGACGATTATTATATCATCATTGGTGGAAAGTATGGAATCACATGTGAAGAGATAGATGAAGATAAACTGTCCCAATTCTTAGATGAATATCTGATTGAAAATCCAAACACTAATCTGATCTTAACTGATGAAGTGGGAAAGAGCCTGTATGATAAGATAAATTCATTGAATGAAGAGAATAATGAGAATAAGTATGAAATAGAGTTTTTTGAAGATTATGAAGAAGCTCAAAAAATTGCAAAAAAAGATAAAAAGAACATTCTATTCATTTACAGATCAAATTATTCACAAGTGTCAAAACGTTAAAATAATAATTAAAATAAGAGAAAGAATAAAAATATTAAAAATTTAAATAATTTTATTAAGAATAATTAACAAAATTAATATGTTAAAGATTAAAGGAAATGATTTAATCCATTAAATTCATTTTTATAAATTCACAAATTTTTCAATAAAAAGCCAAGGCGAATTAAATGATTGTTGGAACTAGAGGAAGCAAACTTGCACTTGTACAGACAGACTACATCAGAAGCTGTCTATACAATATCACTGGAGAAGAAGTGGAAAAGAATATTATAAAGACCAAGGGAGACAAGATAACAAACTCCCAGTTATATAATATGGATTCCAAAGGACTTTTTACAAGGGAACTTGACAATGCACTTCTTGAAGAGGAAGTGGACTTTGCAGTGCACAGCCTAAAGGATGTGCCAACCGAATTGAACGAAGATCTTGAGATTGTTGCAGTTCCTCCAAGGGAAAGTCCAAATGAAGTGCTCATTTCAAACTACAGCTGGAGCGAGCTTGAGGAAGGCTCAACACTTGGAACAAGCAGCTTAAGAAGGGAAGCATTCTGCAAGCTCCATGACAAGGACTTCGAACTGAAGCCAATCAGAGGAAATGTGGAAACAAGAATCAAGAAGGTCATGGATGGAGAAGTGGATGCGACAATCATGGCAGAGGCCGGCTTGAACAGATTAGGCCTGCAGAAATACATAAAAACCAAATTTCCAACAGATTACATAATGCCTGCGGCAGGCCAAGGGGCTTTGGCAGTAATTACAAGAAAAGACAGTGAATTCAAGGAAACAATCGCCAAATTGAACCACTATTTCTCATTCCAGGAGGTCTTGGCTGAAAAGACCATACTTGAAGAGATAGGAGTTGGCTGCCAATGGCCTATTGGAGCAATAGCTGGAATAAAGAACAATCAGCTGGAGCTTAATTCCATATTGCTTGATAAGAATGGGGAGATCCTATATAAGGATAAAATCAGCGGAAGCATTAGGGAAGCTGAAGATATGGGAAGGAAAATCGGCCATAACATGCTTGAATTCCTTTAAGAATAGCTAAAATAGCTGATTTCTTCTTTGAAAATATTTGCTTTTTTAAAATTTTTTTTAACTGATAAATGCATTTCATGAAAAAACTTGAATTTTCATGAAATCAAAAATTTATCAAAATTTAAAAACAGTTTAAAAATTCTTAAAAATTAATTTATCCTATTTTTTACAGTATTTTAAGAACATTAGTCACTAATTATCCCTTATTTTAAATTTAATCCAATTTAAGAGCTAATAATATAATTATTAAGAAAAAATTATATAAAAAAATATAAAATTTTAATAATATTTATAAGTCATAAACCACAAAAATATATCTGATTAATTGGAGGAATATCTTTGAGAACTATAAATGTTGGAGTTATAGGTGTAGGTGCAATGGGATATAACCATGCACGTGTATATTCGAAATTGGAAAACGCCAACCTCGTAGCGGTGGCGGATGTAGTAAAACCAACCTTAGACAAAGTTGTAAAGAAATACAAGACAAAAGGCTACTCTGAAATTGAAGACTTATTGAAAGACCCTGAAATTGAAGCTGTAAGCGTATGTGTGCCAACAACCTTCCACCACGAAGTCGTTATGGAAGCAATAAAACATGGAAAGCATGTTTTAGTTGAAAAGCCAATCGCATTCACTGCTGAAGAAGCGGAAGAGATGATCAATGCTGCAAAGGAAGCAGGCGTAAAGCTTGCAACCGGACATGTGGAAAGGTTCAATCCTGCAGTGCAAAAGGCTAAAGAGCTTATTGAAAACGAAGTGATCGGTGACTTGGTAACCATTTCAGCTAAAAGGGTAGGTCCTTTCCCCCCAAGAATTAAGGATGTGGGAGTGGCCATTGACCTTGCAATTCACGATTTGGATGTAATGAACTTCCTTATTGAAGCACCGGTCAAACAGGTCTACGCTACCATGAGCAGCATATTGGATCAATCAGACTTTGAAGACCATGCGGAAATCATGGTAAGCTTTGATGAAGACATTACAGGTATCTTGGAAGTAAACTGGTTGACTCCTTACAAACGTAGACAAATTGAAATTACAGGTACCGATGGAATAATCACCATCGACTACATCGACCAAAGCATTGAAGTCTATGGTAAGTTTGCACAAGACATTCAAATCAAACCTGTAGAGCCATTAAGTGAAGAATTGAACTCATTCCTATGCAAGATTGAAGCTGATGAGGAACCGGAAATCACCGGTGAAGACGGACTTAAGGCCCTAAAGATGGTTCTTGCAGCAAACAAATCATCTAAGGAACACAGTCCAATCAACTTTAGATAAAAATATCAATCCGCATTTAAATCAAAGATATCCAATCATTAAAGAAAAAAATAAAATTAATTTATAATCATAAGTGAGGAAAAATTATGAACCAAGAACTTATTAACAGAGCTCAAGAACTTAGAAACCATGGATTTACCACTGGGGAAATAGCTGATGAGCTTAATGTATCAATGGATACAGCACAATGGTTGACCTTACAAAGGGAATCACCTGCAGCAGAAGCTCCTGTTGACATTGCAATCAACTGGAACAGCTTAGGGGGAAGCGCAACCAGACTTAGATATGTTTCAGCAGCCTTAAGTGACATTGCATTGAAGCATGGGGACATCGACCTTGTAGTGGGAATCGCAACCAGCGGAATTCCATTTGCAACCATGATGGCTGATGTGATTGAGGAATTGACTGGAACAACCACTTGCATATCCATTTTCCACCCTAAGAAACACAGAACCAATGCAGCTAACAGCGATGAAGGAGCTATAAGCAGCAACTTCGGTACTGTGGAAGGCAAAAAAATAGTCATTGTAGATGACGTAACTACCAGCGGTGACACAATCAAGGATGTAATCAAGGTAGTCAAGGACCATGGTGGAAATCCGGTTGTAGTGACTGTATTGATCGATAAGTCAGGACTCGAAGAAGTGGATGGAGTCCCAATCGAATCATTGATTAAAGTAAGTCAATTAAGCTAAATTAACTTACTTTCTTTTTTTCTTTTTTTATAAAACTATTAATTTTTTTAAAACTTATTTTAAAACTTAATCTAATACTTATTCTTATCTATAAATATTTTTAATTATCAATATTTAAAGTGGTCTTGAATAAATTTATAATCTCATCACGTTTATTGTCTGATGGGGAATCATCTTTTTCTAAAGTGAACATAGCTAATTCATAAATAATTCTATTCATTCTTTTTCCTTCATCTGTCAAATAGTATTCAGTTACTTTAGAATTGTCTTCAAAAGTCTTTTTTCCTATTAGGCCATTGGATTCCAAATCCTTTAAGCAGTCTGTTAAAACTTTATTGCTTAAATCAGGCTTATCCTCTTTAAACTCTTTAAATCTCTTTTTTCCAAAGAATAAATCCCTAATAATCTGAATGTGCCATTTTTTGCTAAATAATTTCAAGGACTGATCCACTGGACAAATGCTGCCATCCAATATAACCATCAAATCACCTCTTCTAATAAAAGTATTTTATTTAATAATATTTATAAAATTTTAGTTACCAAAAAGTAACTAAGCACATATAAGTTACTAAAAGGTGATTAAAGCTAATTTTGTTACTTTTTGGTTACAAAACCTTTATATTAATCCTAAAATAATCTATAATTAACGTTAAACACAAAACGTTTGAAATAAAGAAAAAATATAGATTTAAAATAATTTATGGAGATGAAAAAATGGAAGAAGTAATCAAATTCTTGACTGAAAACCCACAACAATACTTGGCAACTCTCGGACTTGACGGAAATGCAAAAGTAAGGCCTATCCTTTTCTACTTTGCTGAAGACAACAAACCTTATTTCTGTACAAGCAATCAAAAACCAATGTACAAGGAATTGGAAGCAAACCCTAACTTTGAAATGACTGCAGCAACTCCTGAATTCCAATGGATTAGAATTGCAGGAAAAGTTGAATTTGTCGATGATTTGGAAATCAAGCAAAAAGTCATTGATGCAAATGATTTAGTGAAAGCATTATATGAAAGCGGAGACAATCCAATCTTTGAAGTATTTACCATTTCAGAAGGCAAAGCAACCATTGCCGACTTTTCAGGAGAACCTCCAAAAGTATATGAAATATAAATAAGTTAAACTTATTTATTTTCATTATTTTTTTCACTGATTATTTTTCACTTTTTAATTATTTATTTCCGAAATCTTCCCAAAAATGGGTTTGAAAAACGCTATTTTTACTTAATTCATCTAATCTTAAGAACAGATTCCAAGGCATGGACAGGTTCATGTATTCATCTGGAATCAGCCTCCTCATATGAGCCCTTGCTGCAAAGTCAAGTGGGCTTAAGACAGGAACAGGATTTTCACTATCCTTTTGCTCAAAGGTGAATGCACCAATAGCTTGACATGCGGAAGCTTGAGGGGTCATGATATGGGCACTTTCAGCCCTGAATGAACCGTTCAATTGAAGAACTGCAGACAATTCCATGGTGTTCAGTGTGAAAACAACTGAGTCAGGAACTTCATCCTCTTCAAGAAACTCAATTGGCTTGAAGACAACATAGTGCCCTTCATCATATAATGGCCTGTTCTTAATGTTTTCATATGCTGTATCAAAATCTGAAAAGATCCTTTCACCTTTCATAAACATCTTTTGAGTAGGTTCCGGCAAATAGCTCAATCGCTCTAGGAAATATTCCTCATCCTTAGCAGACTCAATACCTAAAGATAAAAATGTTGCCTGAAACTCCCTATCCTTATCTGTCTTAAAGCCGGTTCCCCAACCGAATCCTGCAGACACTCCTCCGCAAGTGATGTTTTCACGGCCAAATGCGGTTATTTCCTCTTTGCAATGGCCTGTCCAACCAAAGACATTACACAGCCTCCTCTTCCTGCTTTAGGCATCAATGCATTCTCCGGCTTTTCATCTGTTTTAATCAGTACAATAGGATCAAATTGCCCATTCAGTTCCTTTACAATATTGAATTCCATTAAAACAACCCCATAAAATTATTAAATAAGATGTGAACTCTTTATTTTATGATTTATTAGTAAAATTATAAAGGTTTTTCTATTAAAGAAGAAATAAGCAATAATTAATTAAATTAAGTATTTTAAATAGAAAAAAGATGAAGATAATTGGAAGAACCGTTCATGCATTAAAAATATGCTTGAGGTTACATAAAAGTTACAAAAAAGATTTATATATGGCGAACAATATTAAATTGTAAGAAAAAATTAAAAAGGAGGTAAAATATGGATGAATTTGATAAGAACAAGAAAATTGACATTATAATAAAAGAATTGATGTCTGTGAATGGCAGTTATGAGGAAGATTATGAAATTCCTGATAAGTATGAAGATAAGAGAAGATTGCTAAGAGCCTTAATGAATGTGCAAATCCCTGTCCGATTAAGTGATAAATATTATGAAATTCAAGATAGAATCCTCACTGAAGAGACTGAAAGCAAAAATTTGGTTTCAGCAGAAGATATCGAAACAATGAATAAAGCTAATGGAATAGATTCTAAAATTGCATATTGGCAAGGGGACATTACCTGCCTTCAAGTAGATGCGATTGTAAATGCAGCAAACAGCCAGATGTTAGGATGCTTCATTCCTCTGCACAATTGCATTGACAATCAGATTCATTCCGCTGCAGGATTCCAATTAAGAATGGATTGCTATGAAATCATGACAAAGCAAGGCCATGAAGAGCCAAATGGAAATGCAAAAATTACATCAGCCTATAATCTTCCTTCCAAATATGTCATACATACCGTAGGCCCTGCCATACCATATGGCCAAGAGCCAAATGAAGAGGAAATTGAAGAACTTGAAAACTGCTATAGATCCTGTTTGGAACTGGCAGATAAAGAAGGGTTGAAATCCATAGCATTTTGTTCCATATCAACAGGAGTGTTTAATTTCCCAAAGGATTTGGCTTCAAGATTAGCAATAAAAACTGTGAGAGATTATTTGAAAAACAATAAGGATACAAGCATTGAAAAGGTTATTTTCAATACATTTTCAAATAATGCTACAGAAATATATAGGAAAAATTTATTAGAATCACATTAGTTTTTAAAAAGGAGTAAAAGAATGGGAAAAATTGAAAAAAATGATTATGATGAAAGGGTTGAAAAGTTAAAGGAACTCATAAATGATGCAGATTACATAATAATCGGAGCAGGGGCAGGATTATCCGCATCTGCAGGACTTGAATATGGAGGGGAAAGATTTAGAAAGAACTTTCCGGAATTCATAGAAAAATATGGATTCCAAGACATGTATTCCCCAATGTTCTATCCATATGGAAACTCTGAAGAAAAATGGGCATATTATGCAAAGCATGTTTTTACAAACAACGTGGGAATGGAAGGAACAGAACTTTATAAAAAATTATTCAATCTTGTTAAGGATAAAGATTATTTTGTAATTACAACAAATGTCGATGATCAGTTCTTGAAATCAGGATTTGATGAAGGAAGATTCTTTAGGACACAAGGATCCTATTCTAAAATGCAATGCTCCAAAGCCTGCCATAACAAATTATATGATGATGAGGAATTGATCTTGGAAATGATTGAAAAAACAGATAAAGATTTGAAAGTGCCTAGTGAACTTGTGCCTATTTGTCCAGTTTGTGGAGAGGAGATGGATCTGAATCTTAGAAAAGACAGCTTCTTTGTAGAAGATGATGAATGGCACAAGCAAAAGAATAATTACCTAAATTTTAAAGAAAAGGCTGTTAATGGAAAATTGCTACTATTAGAATTTGGAATAGGATTCAACACCCCAATAATAATACGTTTCCCATTTGACAATTTAGTGGAATCTCACGAAAATGTAAATCTTGCAAGATTCAATAGAAGCCATTTGGAAATGACTATAGAACAGAACGGAAATTATTATCTGGTTCCAGAAAATGAATTAAGTGAATATCTATCCCCAGAAATTGAAGAGAGATATATTCCATTTAATGAAAATCTTGAAAAGACAATATATAAATTATTAAAATAATTCTAAAATGAGTATTAAGCACCTTACTTTTTTTATTTTTTAATCATTTTATCTAATTTAATCAACTTTTTAATATGCCAATCTGCCCATACCATTGTTATTGTATTCACCACTATCTCACCAAGGATTATTCCCCACCAAGCACCATATTCTTCATAGCCTAAGACAATTGCTAGAAGAATGGCAAATCCTAAAGTGAATATTGTTTCCCTCAAGATTGTCTGGAACATTGCGGTGATTCCATTTCCTGTTCCCTGGAAAACAAAGGTGGATGTGCATCCATAGCCCATTGTTGGGAAATATATGACAATTACAGATAGGAATGCAATCAATTGCGGGCTTAATCTTGTGCTTGTACCAGTATATGCAAATACTGAAACTATCTGTGGAGCAAATGCATAGACCACTATGGCAGCTATGAATCCAAAAATAATAGCTATCTTCATGGAATACCTATGAGCCACCAGAATCTCTTCATACTTCCTTGCACCATAATTTGCCCCTACAACAGAAATCAATGCTGTAGCGATTGCAAGTATTGGGGTTGTCGCTATTGTCACAACTCTCCATCCGGTTGAATAGACCGCAACGGCATCGGTATTTGCCACAACAACAAGAAGAAGGGAGAACAATGCTGCAAACAATGCATTGTTAACGAGTTCCAGACTTGCAGGAAAACCTACCTTTATAATGTCTATAGTGATGCCCTTATCAAACTTATAATTGGATAAAAATGGCTTTAGATAAGTATCCTTCTTCAGATAGAACCAATGAAACAGAATGGCATTCACAAGCAGCAATGATATCAATGTTGCAATGGCTGCTCCCCTAACTCCCAAATCTAGGCCATAGATTAAGATAGGATCCAATATCATGTTGAATATTGAAGAGAATAGCATTGCATACATTGTCCTGTTTGCATCACCTTCACCTCTAAGGACTCCGTATAATGCATTTGACAGTATAACAAGAATGGAACCGATGACCATAATCACCCCATAATCCATTGCATAATCGATTGTGCTTCCCGCACCCATTCCAAGGAGAATGTCCTTTAGGAATATCAGCAATAGGATTGTGGTTATTATGGAAACAATGACTGTGATAAAAATAGTGTGTATTGCACCGTTATCCGCCTTTTCCTTATTGTTCTCACCAATATACTTTGACAATGCAGAAGCGGAACCTGCTCCCAATCCATTTCCGATTCCCATAAGGGCAATGAAAATAGGGCTTACAAAACCGACACCTGCAAGAGCATCTGCACCTAAACCAGAGACCCAAATGGCATCGATTACACTATAAAGACTTGTGATGAACAATGAAATGATAAGTGGAATGGACATTTTCCATAATGCCTTCTTCGGATCTCCCAATATTGCATCCACTCCATCATAGCTTAAATTATTTTCACTCATTTTATCACAAATTCTTTAATGCTTTGAATATCTGAAATTAATTCTTAAAATAGCTTAAAATACTTTAAAACTTGAATTAATTAACTGTTTTTAATTCTTTTTTAGTTTAATTCCTTATAACTATATATTGATTAAAATTTATATAAATAACTATCAAGATGTGATAATATGGAAGAAAGCAACTATGTAATATTCAAAAAGCAATACGGAAACATTAAGCGACCAAGAGTAAAAGAGCTATCCATTAACTTAAATGGAGTGAAGATATACGAAAAGGACCAGTCCATGATAATCAATATCATTGTCCCTGTTGAAGAGTCAAGCAAAACAGTACAGTACTTTGAGGAATTCAACTTGGGAGAGGACATCCAATTCAACATTGCAGGAACTGGAGATTTTGAATGCATCTTCAGAGGAATCTCACCAGTGATTGACAAGCAAAGCTATTCCTCATTTTCAATCATAGTTCAGGAAAAGAATCCGAGGCCAGACCAGCTTCAAGTGGAAGCTGACTGCAATCAGGTTGATGAGTATGGAAATCCTATTCAGAAATGCATTGGCTGTGGATTGCATAGGGAATGAATGTTTTCAAAAAATCTATGATAAAAACATAATATCACAAAAGTGAAAATCATAGAAAAAATTCATTAATTTAATTAAAAATCCGTTTAATATTTTTAATAGTTATTTGTCAAAGTAATGATTTAATTGATAATAAAACCCATTATTTTAAAT
Source organism: Methanobrevibacter sp. (assembly GCF_017410345.1). NCBI lineage: Archaea > Methanobacteriati > Methanobacteriota > Methanobacteria > Methanobacteriales > Methanobacteriaceae > Methanobrevibacter > Methanobrevibacter sp. Next base: position 45,004 of record NZ_JAFQQZ010000041.1, on the reverse strand, counting down.
TAAATTGTTTTATTTGAAAATAGAATCTTCCTCATCAACATCACATCATATTATTTTCTAATTTTCATTAAAATTATAAAAAAATTCAATTTTTTCAAATTCTCTTTTTTTAAAAAATTTTCTCCTAAAACCATTTTCAAACCCTATTTTTCAAAATAAAGCATTATAAAAAAGACTTTATCAGTTTTCATTTTTCTTGAAAAATTACGAAATGACATCAATATTAAAATAAAGTTGTAAAATTGCTTTAATTTCGTTATAATATTCTAAAAACTTTTTATAATCGATAATAATTTATATAATGAAGATAAATAGAAAAATAAAGAATATTAAACAGAATTAAGGTGAAATATATGATTGATGAGATTTTCGAAGAGTATAAAAAACAGGAAAAGGAAAATATTCTTCTTATGACAAAACACTACGGCATTGATGTCAAATGTCTCCTGTATCCCAATATAAATAACGATTTGATAGTGATCTTGGACAGCGTGAATCTCTTGAATGAAGAGATGGACTCATTTAAGCAATTAGATCAGTTCTATGAAAAAATCATCAAGGAAGGAATCCTATTGGGAATCGGTTTTGGAAAGACCCATATGATAAAGAAGATCTTGGAATTTCCAATAAGCAAAAGGGAAATGCTTGATATTGATCTGAAGGAATACAATGAATTCTTCCCCCCATTTGACGAGTCAAAATCTGACTGTGAAAAGATTGATGAAGATGGAACAGAAAGGCTAATAGTGTCAAGAAATGATGAGCCAAGCCAACTTGAGGTTGAGATTTCTGCAGTATCCTACATATCAAAAGTGATTGACAACAACCACAAGGAATTGAAGAAGCTTCTATTTGAACAGTTTTTGGATGAATTTCAAATAGACAGGAAGAAGGCAAGATTCGCCTGCAACAAGAGAATCAAAATAGACGGGGAAAATCTGAAGCCTTTGATCAAATCCAGATTCTTCAAGGAAAAGACCGGAAAATATAAGGTCAAAAGGATAATCGAAGACTATTTTGAATTCATGATAGACATGGGATTGGAGATAGGAATCAGAACAGGCTTGAGACTGGTCATTGAAGACATTCAAAATGATGCCTTGCCTTATGAGCTATTAGGAAATCTATCTGAAACCGAAACAATGATGTACATCCAAAAGGAACACAGCGAGTACATCTTCAAGAAATACAAAACTGCAGTTATTGCTTAAAAAATGAGAGGTGAAAGGATGAGCTATTTGATCAATGAAATCTATGAGCTTTATGAAAAGCATTTGGAAATAACAGAACCTGTATTGAAGGGCATGGGAGTTGAAGACAACATACACAATTATCTTATTGACGTGAACATTGACCTTGAGATACTATTGGAATCCAATGACATAATCAGATATGAGCATGACGAGCTTCAAGAAAAGATAAAGGAAGCCTACGATGAGATATTCAAGGAAGGAATACTGTTTGGAATCATAGTCGGAAAAATCATCAAACTGAACAACTGCTTAAAGGATAAGAAATATTATGACGAATATATGGAAAGGCATTATGACTATTACACTGAATACAGCTTTAAGATGGATTTCTTCAAAAAGACAATTCCACCGATAAAGATAAGAAAATCAACCAGGGAAAGCAGCCCAAGACAGTTGAACTACAGAAACAAGAAGTATGAGGAAAAGAGAAAGGTTGATGGAATCAATGTAAGCTGTGAACAGATCAGGGATTCCTACTACACAATCAATGAAGAGATAATGGAGTATAAGGAAAGGATTGAAAATGAGGGAATAATCGAATTTTTGGAAGAGGAAAAAATCAATGGAGAATTGAAGAAAAAATACTCCACCATAAATGATGACCTGTTTGAAAAGCTGTTTAATATTCTGGAAGTCAATCTTAACAATGCGGAGCGAGCATGTCAGAATTACTATAGATTCGATACATTCACTGCACATGACATGTTCGTATCAGATCTCTTTGCAAATCTGGAAGGGGAATTTGAAGCAAAGGAACTGATTGATTTCTATTTGAAATACGTCTTCTTCAAGGGAATGGATATTGGAATATTGAATGGGAAGATGTTCTTTGTATATGATATCCAAGAGGGATTCCTGAATTATTATAAGATACAGAACATGAACTGTGAAGAGAAAAGCAAGTATTTGATAAAGGAATTGTTTGATTAAGAATTTTGAATAAGAATAAAAGAAGATTTTGATTAAGGATTTGGATTGAAATCCAAACTTAATCATTTTAAAAAAAAGAAAAAAAGTAAATTAATAATTAAGATCATTTAAGCTTGTATCCACAGCCAGTACAGAAATTATCCTCTGGAGCGATTGCAGCACCACATTTAGGGCAAGCATTGGCTTTAGGGGCTTGTGGAGCTTGTTTTGACCAATTGTTTGTCTTGTCAGTGACTGTAGGATCGCCAATTACAGGACCGCTAGTGAAATCCTTATCGCTGTTGATTTCAGCAATCAATGCCTTCATGTTTGCAATCCTTTTTTCATCGGATGGGTGAGTTGAGAAGAATTCAAAATTGTTTCCTCCTTTCTGACTCATGCTTTCCCAGAATGCGGGAATCTGATTGATGTCATAGCCTGCCCAATGAATGATAAGCATACCTAATCTGTCTGCTTCCAATTCCTGATTTCTGCCGAATGGCTTAACGAACAGGAAATCAGATCCGATGTTTGCAGCATTGATGGATGCTCTTGTAATGTCTCCCACTGCTCCCATACCAAAGATATCGAGAAGGAAACTTCCGAAATAAGTGGCGGTTGCAACAGTGTTCTTTGCGCTTTCAATGCTCGCACGGGTTCTTGAATGGTCAAGCAATGCATGAGCCATTTCGTGTCCTAAGATGAAAGCTATTCTCTCTTCAGTGTTAGCTATTGAGAGAATACCTGAAAACATAACTATCTTTCCACCAGGCATACAAAATGCATTTACAGTCTTATCAGCCAATAAATGCACATCCCAGTCATAATAATCCTTAATGTAATCCATTCTGTCAATTTTTGTCAGATAGGCTTCAACTGCCTTGATCAATCTTACAGCAACAGCCCTAACCACTTGTCCTTCAGGAGCATTATCCAATACCTGGGCCTTTTGGACCATGGCATAATATTGATTATAGGAATCCTGTAAGAACTTATCATCGTTTACAATATCAAAATGACTTTTACCTGTAAATGGATTTAAACTACTTCTTTGATCTTTTGCCATTCAATCACCAGCATAAGTTTTAATAAAAAATATTAAATTTTTTAAAAAAATTAATAATAGTTAATTATAGTTTTAACTTAATTGATTATATAATTTTTTAATTTATTATAAAATAATTAAAAAATTTTTAGATTATTTGAAAAATGATTAGAAAAATCATTGCATCTTATATCCTGTACCGACAAACTGTGCGACATCCCTGCCTGTATCGTCTGTAATGTCAACATTTATTACAGAGGTTGTCCTTCCGTCTTTGCGGACTGTGGCCTTTGCTATGAGCTTTTCCCCTTTTGCTCCACTCAAATAGTTTATGCTCACTTGAAGACCTACTGTCAGCTTGTGGAGTTGGTTGGACATGACTGCAAAGGCAAAATCACCTAGAGTGAATATTGCTCCACCCATCACAGCGCCGAAACCGTTTCTGAAATCATCCTTGATCTCCACACTGCAAATGCAATAATCCTCTCCAAGCTCATCCAATTGAATCCCCAATTTTGCTGCAAATCTATCTCCATCAAAAAACTCTCTTGCCTCTTCTATTGATTGGAAAGTTACCAAATTATCACCTTCTAATTATTCCTCGGTATTAACTTTTCTAATAAATCTGGCCGGGACGCCAGCAACGATTGATTTTTCCCCAACATCTTTTGTAACAACTGCCCCAGCAGCAATGATTGCACCATCACCTATTGTGACTCCAGGCAAGATTGTTGCATTGGAACCAATCCAAACCTTATCCCCAATATTTATTGGAGCTGCAATCAGATTGGCCCTTTTTTCCGGATTCTCATCATGATTCAATGTAGCCATTACAACATTGTGGCCAATCAATACATCATCTCCAATATGGATTCCTCCCTGATCCTGGAACTTGCATCCTGCATTTATGAAAACATTTTTTCCAAGATGAATGTTCTTTCCGAAATCAGTGAAAAATGGAGTGAAAACCCTGAATTCCTCATCAAGTTCCTGACCGATTAGTTTAGAGAACAATTCCCTTCTTTCATCGAAATCATGATAAGTGTAATTTAATTCAGTCGTTATCTTTTGAGCTTCAATGCTGTAATGGTTACATGCTTCTAATGCCTCTTCATCCATTACCAATGTATCGCCAGCATTGAATATATCCAATAATTCATTGAGTTCTAACATGAATAAAAGTTTATTTAAAGACATATATTAAATTAATCTTAAATTGGAAAACTAGAAAAATAGAAAAAATAATTATAAGAAAAAAATAGAAAAAATAGAAAAGTTTAAAAAAAAAGAAAAAATTAAGGAATCTAGACGATTCCTTGAGCGTTCATTGCGTCAACTACTTTCAAGAATCCTGCAATGTTAGCTCCAACTACGTAGTTTTTCTCAAATCCGTATTCTTTAGCTGCTGCATCAACATTAGCAAAGATGTCTTCCATAATGGTTTGGAGTCTTGTGTCAACTTCTTCAAAGGTCCAAGATAATCTTTGAGAGTTTTGAGACATTTCTAAAGCGGAAGTAGCTACTCCACCTGCATTGGAAGCTTTACCTGGTGAGAAGAGAATACCATTTTCAATCAAGTAATTGGTTGCTTCTAAGGTGGTTGGCATGTTTGCACCTTCAGCTACTGCAATGACACCGTTTTCAACTAAGGTTTTAGCATCATCAAGATCCAATTCGTTTTGGGTAGCACATGGGAATGCAACATCAGCTTTAACGGTCCATACGCCTTTTCCTTCGTGGTATTCAGCAGATGGTCTTGCATCAGCATAAGCGGTTAATCTTTCACGTCTTACTTCCTTGATTTCCTTTAACAATTCAACATCGATTCCTTCTGGGTCGTAGATCCAACCGGTTGAATCGGAACAGGTTACAGGTTTTGCACCTAATTGAATAGCTTTTTCAATTGCGTAGATTGCTACGTTACCTGCACCAGACATGATTACGGTTTTGCCTTCTAAGGTTTCGCCGTTTGCTTTTAACATTGCATTAGCGAAGTATAATAAACCATATCCAGTTGCTTCAGTTCTTGCTAAAGATCCACCGAAGGTCAAGCCTTTACCGGTGAGAACTCCTTCGTATAAACCTTGGATTCTTTTGTATTGGCCGAATAAGTAACCGATTTCTCTACCACCTACACCGATGTCTCCAGCAGGAACGTCAGTGTCAGCACCAATGTATTTGCAGAGTTCGGTCATGAAGCTTTGACAGAATTTCATGATTTCTCTGTCGGATTTTCCTTTAGGGTCAAAGTTGGATCCACCTTTACCTCCACCAATTGGAAGGCCGGTCAAGGAGTTTTTGAAGATTTGTTCGAATCCTAAGAACTTGATAATACCGATGTTTACGGAAGGGTGGAAACGAAGTCCGCCTTTGTAAGGTCCGATTGCACTGTTGAACTGTACTCTGTAACCGGTGTTAACTTGTACTTGTCCGTTGTCGTCTACCCAAGGGACTCTGAATTTGATTTGTCTTTCTGGGTTGACTAATCTTTCTAAAAGTGCATCTTTTCTGTATTGTTCTTCGTTTTCTTCGATTACGACTCTTAAAGATTCTAATACTTCTTTTACAGCTTGATGAAACTCAGGTTCATCAGGGTTTTCTTTAACAATTAAGTCAATTACTTCATCAACATAGGACATAATTTATTCTCCATAAATTAATTAAAAAAAATAAATTAAGATATTTTTAAATTTGAAAAATAATTAATTAAACTAATAATTAATTATTATTGATTAAAAATAGCCAATACAAAATTCAACTATATTTCAACTAACTATACTTAACTACAAAAGACATTTAACTATTTTCAGCTATTTCCAACCAAGATAAGTAAATATTAGTTAAATTAATTATTAGCAAAAAGAACATTATTTAAAAAATTTAAATAATATCTTAAGACATTTTCAGATAAGATTTCACTACCATCATAATTTAGATCCAATAGCAAGCTATCAAAAAACCTAAGTCACAATGATAGTGGCAAACCTTTTCCGATTTTTGATGTCTAAATATAAATTGAATAATATTCAATATAAAGGTACCTATTTTTAGAAATTTTTTATTTACAATTCAATATTAAAGGTAGACAAATAAGAGTTAACCTAGGAAAATCTTTAAGAAAAAAATAAAAATTGTCAAAAAATGCTTAAAAAAAGAAAATAAGCAATAATTCAAATATAGACAAGTCAATGTTAAAGGTAGACAAAAACAAAAAGTTTAATAATAATCAGCCATAATAATAAAAAATATAGGCAAATTATTAAGAAAAAAGCTAATATTTTCAGTGCCAAAGATATTTTGAGAAATGAAAAAATTCTAAAACTATTCATGATCTAATCCAAATATTAGTTTATAGATTTTAAACAATGTGAAGTTCAGATAAATATTTTTAAAAAATATTTAAAAATTATAGATAATAATAGACATTGTTTAAAATATTTATAAAAACTTTTTCAATGATAGAATAGATCATTGAAATTTAATGAAAGGGCATCGGTCGGAAAAGAAAGTGCCAACTAAAATTGAACAAAATTATAATAAAAATTAAAATATCCTAAACAATAATACAAACATAATTCTTAAATCTTGAACGCTAGTAAAACTTAAAATTTTTAAAAAATGAGGAAATCATATGAAAATACTAATATCTAATCTAAAGGGAAAGGAACTTCTGGACATTGCCATGAAAAACAGGATAGACAAATTGATCTCCGTATATATGAACTATAATGAAACCAGCCTGCTTGACCAGTATATGACCAAGGAAAACATCAAGATAAGCACTACAAATGCGATTGAGGCAGCAAAGCAATTGACTGACATCATAAGAAGGTCCAAAGATGGAAACGAAATCTATGTGGCAAGTGATGGAAACTTCATAGGATCAATTCTGAATTTTGTTGCAAACAAGGAAGGGGTAGATTACATCTACTACTGCTTCAATGACCAGGCCATACAAATGCCAAGATTGAGCATAAACCTATCCAAAACCAAATTGGAAATCCTCAAAACCCTTGCAGAGTCAGAACAGACCGCAATTCTGATTGGAAAGAATGTTGGAATCTCAAGAGCTATGGTATATAAGCACATAAACAGCCTGATGGAAGACGGCTTGGTGGGACAGACAAAACAGTACGAAAAATATTATCTTACAAATGCCGGAAAGATGGCAATTATTTAAAAAAAATAGTAAATTAAATTTCATAAAAAAAATAATCCGGTTAAAAATAGTCAAAAATAGAATAGGGCATCACAAAAAAGACACTTAAAAAAAAAAGAAATATCAAAATGTGAAATCCAATTTTGAATTCACATTTGATCTTAAAACTTATTTTGATTTTTAATTTTTAAAAACTAATTAATATTATACATCACTACATAAAAGGAACTTACAATTAAGCTTCAACTGGTTTGCCTTTTTCAGCCCATCTTACAGTCATGGTAGTGAATGGCTGAGCGATTGCAGTCCAAATCAAACTTAATATCCAGTGAGTGATAATCATTATTAAGATATCTACAACAGAATAAACACCAATAAATGCGAGTCCAATGAATACGAAGTTATCAATGAATTCACTGAAAGCAAGAACCAAGAGGTTTATTCCAGAGGAGTAAGCCTTGCCTGCGTTTACAATTGTAGTCAATCTTGCATTTACCAAGTTACCGATCAAGTAACTGATGTATGAAGCTACAAGAATTCTTGGGGTTTGGGTAAATACAAAGGATAATGCTGCATCACCAGTAAAGAAGTCTGGGGATGGCAAGAATAATATTAAAGTAGTCATAAATACGAATAATACGTCAGCAGCAATACCTAATATAAGGGTTCTTTGTGCAACCCTTTCACCGTATACATCAGCAATTACGTTGGTTAAGATATATACCAAAGGATAGATCAATACTCCAGCAGGAGTTTCCATACCTAAGAAATTGATGTTGATAATCTTAACTGTAATTAAGTTTGCAATGGTGAAGGCCATACAGAAGAATACTGTGAGTATTACCCTTTTTTCTGTAAAGTCAAAATTTAAATCCATTTAATCAATCCTTAATCATAAAAATATAACAGATTAAAATATTTTATAAGTTAATGAAATATTAAATTTAAAAAGAGATTTTTAAAAAATAAGATATTTCATACAACATATTAAATATTTAATTTAATCCAATATAAACATTTAGTATAAATTATACACTTATTCATTAAATCGGAAGAATTATTACAATTTAAGAAAATTTTAAATAATTTATAAACATATTAAATAGTAGAAATCAATTTATCTAATTTTTAAAATAAAACAAGGAATTAAATTATGAGCCAAAACAATCCAGAAGATCTAAGTCCAATTGAGGAAATCAAAAAGGAGTACTTGGAAAAGATAGACTATTTTGGAAATAGAAGAAGCAAATACGCTCTTTATAAGAAGTTTTCCAAAAAATACAATCTCAACAAGAGGGTTTTCCTTTACATTCTAAATCAGGCTCATGAGGATGTTGGCAGTCCGAAAAGATATGAATTGAATGCCAATAAGAGAAGAAAATAATCTTTTTTTACTTTAAAGCTTTGAGAAAATCTTTTTTAATAATTTTTATTTTTTCATCAAACCATTATTGAACTAAACTAATATTCATATCAAAAAAGCATTTCTCTAAAAAATAAAACGAAACATTTATAAACTCTCACAACATAATATAATACGATGTGTATATAATTACATATCAATGATTTAATAAATTTATAATCTCCAATAAAAATAATTTATTAATCAATAATATTAACATAAGAGGATATTTGAATTATTGTCTTTTATAAAAAAGTCCTATATAAATTACCTTAAAACTTGATATTTATACTCCTGTATAAATACCTTATTACAAATTACCTAAATACTATAAATACTTATTAATTTTTAAAAAAGGCAATGAAAAATATCCTCTTATTTTAGAACTATTTTTTTAAACATAAATAAGTTAAGAAATTATCTCTATAATACAATTAATAATTATTTTTTTAATTTCTTAAACAATAATATAATATTTTTATAAAAGAATGAATATTTTTTAAAAATTAGAGAGTTCTAAAAAATAACTCATTTTCATTCGTAAAATATGGAAATATTTATTAATTAAAAAAATAAAAATATGTATAGGATTAACATCCATTGGGAAATGAAGAGTATTATAAAATTTTTTTATAATATAATTCATTAGAAGAACATAGTAAAACGGAATTTTTATGATTTATATTGTAAAAATAAATTTTAAAAATTTTTTAAAAGATTAGAAGCTAACAACTAACTACTATGTTCTTTCCTATTTTTTTCTCTTTTTCCATTTTTTTAAAAATTTTTACAACGATTAAAACCTATTTTTTACTATTTTTAAAAAATTTATACAAACTTAATAAAACAGCAAATTTACTATTTTTTTAAAAAAAAAAGATAATATTAATTAAAAAAATAAATCAATAAAAAAAATTTAATAAGATCAGACATCATCCAATATCTCTTTAGGGGCTCCAGCAACTTCCACCAAATATTCAGCTTCAACAATATGCAATTTGGAAGGAATTACAATGCAATGGAGAGGTCCACCAAAATCGAAATCAATGAGATCCCTGATATATCCCGCCTTTACAAGATTGTCCTTTGATCCTACCCTTGCGATTCCAATGGCCAAGCTATCCTCATCAATGAGCCCCTCATAATCAAGATTTTCCTTAATGGTCATCAGATTTTCCAATCCCTCATTTATGGTCATGTATTTGTCCTTATGGGCTTGAATATCCAAAAGGACCAATGTATGCATATCCATCTTCAGGTTCTCTTCAATCGCCATGTAAGGAGATTTAGGGAAATAATTATACTCCAAATCCGGAAATGGAATGGTTGTTACCTTACCGAACTTATATGCCTGAAGGCCTGAAATGGCTGGTGCTGAAGACAATATTGATGATCCGTGAATCACTTCAAAATCAATTCCCTTTCTTGCACATTCAACAAGGAAATCAGAATGGGTGGTTGCAATCAAAGGGTCTCCCCCGGTGATCAGTGCAACATCCATATCCTTCGCTTCCTCTAGAAAAACAGATTCCTCTTCAACTTGAGTCCTGTCAAGAACAATGATTTCCTTTCCAATGGTATCCTCAATAGCTTCAAAATTGGAACCAAACAGGCGTGAAGTGAAAAACTCGGCATAGACCTTATCAACTTTCCTTAATGCTTCCACTCCTTTTAGGGATATGTCCTTCTCATCAAATAATCCTAATCCAACCAAATAAAACATAAAATCACTTAAATAAACCATAATGAATTGTAATTTTCAAATAAGAAATAAAAATAGATTAATAAAAAAAAGGGCGCTTAATAACACAGGCCCACCATAAACCTGCTCATCACGTTAAAAAGCAACCCTTTTTACACCATACATCACCACTTTATTTTAAAAAAAAAAGCGTAGCTGTTTTATAAACAGCTAATAATATTTTATACATAAGTTATATTTAAAGGTTAGCGAAAATTCGTATACGATGAAACTATTAGTAAGCCCCATTGCCGACAGCCCTATATTCCATCCACTTGCCGCTGAAGTACCTGTAAATATAGAATCCTGCCCTTACATACCAGTCTATGAACATTGCAATCCATGTGCCGAAGACTCCAACTCCCAGGAAGTCAGCAATGACATAAGACAATCCGATCCTGCAGATGAACATAACAGACAAGCTAACGACCATAGGCCATTTGGCATCACCTGCCCCTCTGAATGTGGTTGGCAGTGTAAATGCAATCGGCCAAATCAGAACTGCAAAGATTCCATGCCAAATTATCATTTCAGAAGCCATGGAAGCAGTTGTTGGGGACAGATCATATATCTGCAATATGAATGGCAATAATGCGAATATGATCAGATTGATTCCCAAATGGGCCAGGAAGACATTTAGCAGTATTTTCTTATTATAGAATTTGGCCTGTTCATAGTCATTGCTTCCAACACAGCGTGAAATGACTGCAGTCAATCCCAGGTTTATTGCAAATCCCGGAAGGACTGAAAACACTCCAATCGCATATCCGACGGAGTTTGCAGCGATTGCCATTGTTCCGAATGTGGAAACCAAACTTAAGATCAATACTCTGCCCAATTGGAAAAGCCCATTTTCAATTCCATATGGAATCCCCACATCCAAGACCTTCCTAAGCAAGGACCAGTCAAACTTATGCCTTAATGTCCTATGGATATGTATCTCATACTTTTCCTGAAGCACAAAGCCTGTCATAACAATTGCAGCCAATGCCCTCGCAATGACGGTTGGAATGGCCACACCTTCAACTCCAAATCCAAAGACAAAAAGAAGGATTGCATTTCCGATAATGTTCAAGACATCACAAACAAACATTATCAGCATCGGAACCTTGGCGTTGCCCATTGTCCTGAATATTGCTGCCCCGCAGTTGAACAATGCGATGAATGGAATGGAGATTGCCATATAGCTCAAATAAATGTTTGCAGTGTCGAAAACATCCTGATCTATCTGGCCGAATAGGATATTGATTAAAAAGGATTTTGCAAACAAGACAAAGACTGTCATTAGAATTGCCAATATTGTTGTAAACCAAACCAATTGATCGGAAGCGTCACAGGCCTTATTTGGCTCCTTGTTTCCCAAATACTGTCCGGAAATGACAGCTCCCCCTGTAGCCAAAGCCGAAAAGCTGAATATGAGCAGCTGAACCAGAAAATCAACCAATGAAACACCAGAAATTGCAACCTCACCAAGGGATGCAACCATCATAGAGTCGGCAAGACCTACACAGAATTCCAGTGACTGTTCGATGAAAAGGGGGATGAACAAAGCCCATAAAAGCCTATTTGTAAAGAAGTATCCTCTTTCATTTGCTGTCTTATCACTTAGAATGTCAAAAAAACTTCCAAAAATGTTCATATTATTCAATCATCTTAAGAATTTATAAAATAAAAAGATTAAAAGATATATATTAATTAGTCTAAAATTCAATGAATATAAAATTAATGTTAAAAAAAGAAAGCAAAGAAGAATTAAAAGAAATGTGAAAAACAACCCCATTCAAGATAAACTCAAAAACTCAAACAGGGTCATTGATCACATTGTCCTATGTTTTGTTTTATTTGAAAAATCTTTTTTCGTGAAAAAGAACTATTGCAAATAAAAAGGCATATGTCCCGCCCGCCTGCCCGAAAACAATTAATGTTTTCCATATGAATTTGATTTGATTATTTGAAAATGCACAATGTCTCGTCCTTGTTCATGTCATGATAGAATTCTGCCTTATCCTCATCAAAGTCGATGACCTGTATCATGCCATAAATCTCATCGCTTAAGTTAGGATTTATGTCCTTCAGGATATTAGGATAATCATAGACCCTATCCCTATTGAATTCCAGCTTTTTCTCGTTTTCAAACAATGCACCATAGTAAATGTCAGCTTCCACCAAGTCCTGGAACATATGGCTTCCAAAGGACAGTTCAGGCATATAGCCAACTTCACTGTATGATTCCTCAATAATTGCAGAGAAATGGCTGATGTCTGCAAAGACTACAGGAATCCCTAACTCAGGGGAAGAAGTTCCGATTCTTCCAGGAACTATAAGAATTGCAGTCTTGCCATTATCCTTGCAATAGGCATTTATATCGCTAATCACCCTAGGTATTGAACTTTTTTGGGCATAAGGATATTCATAATACTTATGAGGATCGACATAACAGATTGTGTCTATCTTGCTCTTACGTGACATTCCCATGGAAGATTCCTTGATATGGAAGAAGACATCCTTATCCTCAGGCATCTCAATTGCTTCATTGTTTACTGAAACTTGAAGTGGTCTGCATTGCAATAGGTTCACATTGAATGAATTGTCCTCTCCAACATTGACTGTATATTCAATGTCTACAGGATAATCATATGCATTCTCCAATGTTTTCAGGATTTCCTTCATCTCGTCAATGAATTCCTGATTCTTCACAAGCCCCTCACAATTGACAAAGACTATCTCACGACGTTGTCCCCGGTCACGGAACATTCTCTCTGCCTCACGGTCATGTTCAACAAGGACCTTTTTAGCATACCTTGGGATTATGCCCAAACCTTCATCAACTGGAACATCATGCAAACTTATGTTCTTCAAGTCAATCACATCGAGGTAATGCTGGGAATACCTATGCTTTTCCTTAATGTCCTTCGCCATTGTCACTTCAGGCTTGTCAAGGTTGATGATTCTTGGATAATCCTTTTTTGTCCTGTCAACAGCCTTTGTACCAAGACCCATTACAAGCCTTAGCATTCCCTTGCTGTTGTCCATATCAGGGAGTGGAGAATATGGGCTGTATGAAAAACCTACTCCTGCAGCGGTCGGGAAGAAATAGTCTCCGTAATAGGAACCTGAAACCCTTTGAACCAAAAGGGCCATCTGCTCATCGGTATCGTCCAAGCCGTTTATTTTCCTATATTCCAAAGCTGAAATGTTCATGGTACTGGAATATACTATCTTTACCGCCTCTTCAAAAGCAGCCAATCGCTCTTCAAGACTGCCTCTGTTTACGCAAAAGACTGATTCATACTTTCCTGCAAACGCATTGCCGTATCCGTCCTCAAGGAAACTGCTTGACCTGACGATAATAGGATTCTGTCCGAAATAGTCCAATATGTTGATGAAGGCCTTTCTAATCTCATCTGAAAAGGTACCATTCTTGAGAGCTTCCTCCAATTCCTTGCCGTATTTATAATAGCCTTCAGGAGTTCTTTGCTTTACACGAAGATCCCATAGGTCATTTGAAACAATATAAGTGTAGAAGAGGTCTGAACCTATGTAAAACGAATCGTCAGGTTCAAAGTTATTATATATATCCGGACGATCCTTTTCGATTATCTTTCTTGATAGAAGCATACCACAGGTCTTACCTCCTACCAATCCACTTCCAACACGGCGGTCATAGATTGTGATGTAGTCCTCAAAAGTGAAGTATTCCTTGATTTTGGAAAGCATCCTCTCATCTTTTGTCATCATCAGCTCACAGATCTTATCGCATTCATCATCGATATTCTCCCCATCGGCATACTTCATTCTTACCTGAAGCATATATCTTTCCCAGCTGTCCAGGATCTGCTCGTTATGATGTTTGTTTGAATCATTGATGGTCTTATAGTATTTGCTGACCTCCTGTCCATCCTGCAAGACCTTGACAAAACCGGTATTAGGATTGAACTTATGTCCTAGGAACATGGTTTGGGAATACCTGTTCCATACCTTAAGAGGAGAAACATAAACTTCCTCAGGACTGTTTGAGTATACATTCAGGAAGAGCTGTGTTGTTTCACGAATCTTAGCGATTGCATCATAGGAATGCCTTCCGCGGATAATAGGGAAATAAGCGACGGTGTCAAGCTTGAATAGAAACGGACATGTCACCCTAAAGAAATTACCCATCATCAAGTCTGTTGACCAAACGGCCTGAAGGTCGCTTAAGCAGTCAAAGACATAGAAAGCATCAAAGCCTTCCTTTTCGATGATTCTGCGAACTTCCAAAGTGAATGTTTCAAATTGATTGTATGGATTTACCTTATATATCTTAATCCCATCACGCTCTATCATAGCGAATTCGCTGTCGGGATTGTTCTCTTCAATCTCAAGCAGCCTGAAATCCTCATCTGTCATTTCCACCAATGGCGGATGATAAGAGAAGCGAATGTATATCAAGTTCCGGCCATCCTCTTTTGCCTGCTTTACATAAGGATCCACAAAGTAAGAAAATTCATTTAGATTTGTTACATTCCATACTACATTATCCCCTAAACGAATATTGTCCAAAGCTTCATCAAGCCCAGGAATCCCTGATTTGATTCTTTCGAATGCAGCCATAATAATATCTCCTAATCTTTTTAAAATTAAATTATCCTCTAACCATTGGAACTCCTGTCAATTGTGAAGCTTCCATAGTCAATGCAACCAAGTCTTGACGTTCAAGATTTTCAATGTCAGTGTTACCGGCCTGTTGGGTCAGTGATGTCACTTCCTGAGTCATTGCCTCTATATAGTTTGCAACTTGCTGACCTTTTCTTATAGGGTCCAATCTTCTTCTAAGTGCCCTATCCTGTGTAGCAATTCCTTTAGGGCAGATTCCTTCAGAACAGGATTGGCAGACCTTGCATCCTATTGAAATCAATGCAGAGGTAGCGATATATACAGCATCTGCACCTAAAGCTATTGCCTTAGCCACATCAGCTCCAGACCTTATTCCTCCAGCAGCCACAAGGCTCACTTCACTTCTTAAGTTAATGTCCTTAAGGGCATCATCAGCCTTTACGATTGCCTCGATTGTAGGAATACCTGCATGTTCTGTGACTACCTCAGGCCCTGCACCTGTTCCACCTTGCATACCATCGACTACAATAATGTCCGCACCAGCCTTTGCAGCGATCTTGACATCCTGCTCAACCCTACCTGATGCGAATTTAACGATGATTGGTATTTTCCAGTCGGTGATTTCCCTTAACTGATTGATCTTCATTCCTAAATCCTCAGGCCCGACAATATCCATATGTCTTGCAGGGCTTAATGCGGAGGTTCCTTCCGGAATGTTTCTAACCCTGGCAACTTCTGCAGTAACCTTATGGGAAAGCAAATGTCCTCCCATACCGGATTTCGCACCTTGACCTATCTTTATCTCTACAGCTTCCGCATTGTTCAAATAGCTTGCTGAAACACCGAAACGGCCTGATGCATACTGGGCAATCAATTTGTCGGCATAATGCCTTTCCTCAGGAAGCATTCCCCCTTCACCGGTATTGGTGATTGTGCCTACCTTGCTGCTTCCAATAGCCAATGCTATCTTTGCTTCCTTGCTTAAAGCACCGAAGGACATTGCACCAATCATGATTGGAGTGTCAATTTCAATCGGATTTTCCGCAAACCTGTCTCCAAGGACTACGGAAGTCTTGCATGTTTCCCTATATGAGTCTATTGGAGGCCTTGATACCTGTGCAGGCAATATGCTTAAGTCATCGAATGTTGGGATTCTTCTGGTGAGTCCGCAACCTCTGACCTTATATGCTCCGGTTTGGCTTTTACGTTTGATTTCAACCATTGTTGAATTTGACCAGACTCCTCTTCCCTCATCAACGAGAGGCCTTACATATATCGCATGTGTCGGACACATCTCTTCACAGATCTTGCACCCTACACAGTTTTCCTGATGTATAGGCAATGGTTCGTCATTGATCACTTCATATACGCCATGAGGACAGTTTGAATAGCAGCTGTAACAGTTCTTACATGAGGATTTGTGTGGATTGTCACATAAGTACCAGCAGCAGCCAGGCCTATCATTGCTCTGCTTGCATATCTCCAATTTTCTTTCAACAGTGAATGACATTTATTCTGCCCCCTCTTTCAAATTGATTAATGGCTTAAATACCGGACAGACAGAATATTTTGTTCCTCCGGACCTTACAACCTCATCAATTGCTTTTGTTAGCTTTGCATAAGGTTTCCAAGCCAACTCATCCTTCTTATCTACAACAAGCACATCTGTCACTATATCATTGGTCAAGAGATAGTCAAGCATTGTTGTTACAATTGAACCGTCCTGACCTTGGGTGTGCTTAAGGGATCTGACTGTCAGGACTTTAATGAAATCGCCGATAGGTTTTGAATTGTCATTTCTCAAGTCCTCATGTATGAAGGTTCTTGGACAGACTGCAAAGCATGCATGGCAGTCTTCTGGGCATTCCCCTTTCATTCTTGGTTTTGTATCGTCAATTGTTATCAGATTGTCAGGACAGACATATTCACATGCCCCACAGAGCACACATGATCCGACATCAATGACATTTGACTTCAAATCTGAGAAATTGGACTGTGAAATGTCCTTGTCGATTGCATCGTCTGCCTTTTCCCTTTGGTATAATACAGGCCTAGCCAGGAATTCCCTTTCTTCAATTCTCTCAAGATTTTTGCTTATTTTGCTTTCAGCAATCTTGTTCAGCAAATCAAATTGTGCTTCATTGAACTCTTTGGCTTCAATGAATTTCTGTTCTATTGCTCCATTGACTATTTCCTCACCTTTTTCAGTTCTGATTATCAATGTTGACCATCCATCTTCAGATCCTATGGAACCTATTGAAATGTCAGAGGTCTCAGATGTCAGTTCAACACATATGTTACAGTTTTTTCTAATTATCCTTTTAGCTACAGAGAGAGGTATCTTCACTGTTTGCTTGGTTTTCAACAGCAAGAATACGAACCCTTTCTCAATTTGGAATTTTTCAATGTCCTCCATTTTCAAGTCATACTCTTTCAAGAGATTGACAAAGTACTTATATGAAAAATTCTCCATACAGAATAAGCCCAGTTTAACATCAATAGGGCTATCTGCATAGTCTTGTAGTTTGGATGCAGCCATGATCTGGCATGGTGTTCCAACAAAAGCTATCCTATTTTCACTCATTCTTTCAGCTCCTATTGCATGTTAACTATTTTTTTGAAATTTCCATAATCCTCGTCGCTTAGTTCGAAGCCATATTCCTCTAGGATTTCCTTAAGCTCATCCTTATCTTCAGCTGTGATTTCCTTCATTATGGCATTTTTCCCCAAGCTTTTCACATTACCAAGAACATATATTGTTCCTCTCATGATAGATTCGCCGACATCCTCGGTTACATCGCCAAGTATTATGAGCCTGCCCCCCATCATAAGAAGTCCTGTCATGAATCCGCTGTTTCCACCGATTATGACGGTTCCACCTTTCATGATCTCTCCGGTTCTTGAGCCAACGTTTCCTTTCACTATGACTGTGCCTCCATAGATTCCCTGTCCTGCACCGTCACCTGCTGTACCTTCAATGACCAACTCTCCATCGGTCATGTTGTCGCCGGCAAACCAGCCTGCATTTCCGTTGATGTGTATCCTTGGCCCGTGAACCATTGTTCCGACAAAATATCCTGCAGAGCCGTTGATCTCTATCTCCACATCCTCAGTCAGTCCTGCACAGATATTGTGTCTGGAATCCGGATTGTTGATGATTAGTTTATCATTATTGAGAGCTTGTTCCTTTATGGTACGATTAAATTCCTTCTCATCCATATCATTTGCATCTATAACATATTCATTCAAAGAAAAGCCCCCTTATCAGATGGTGTAAGCTCTTGTTTCCCCAGGAGCTATCTGTTCTATTTCGTCTGAATCGGTAACGTCATGCAATGCCATTTCCTCTGAAGCCACTGCAAAGATCTCATCGGTTTCAACCATTACCCCTGGTCTGAGACCAAGCTTGTCCTTTGCAATTCCAATGCCGTTAGGTGTTCCGACCAATATTGAAAATGGACCGTCCAAATCGATTACTGCCTGTTCCAAAGCCTCTTCCAACTTATATCCTTGGTCAAGCTTGTCAGCCATGTAATGGACAATGCACTCTGTGTCATTGAATGATTCGAAAGTGTGTCCTTTTCTTTCCAATGGGTCTCTGATTTTCCAGTAATTGGTGATCTGGCCATTGTGCACTACAGTGATATCCGGTATGATGTAGCTTTGATATGGGTGTGCATGATAACGGTCAACGCCACTTTCTGTTGCAAAACGGGTATGGCCTATTCCATGTGTTCCCATTCTGCTTGGGACATCAAACCGTTCCGCAATGTCCTTAACCTTTCCAGTGTCCTTAATCATTTCAAATGAGTGTGAACCGTTGATTACCCTTACATTCTTCAATTCATCTATTTCCTCAATGCAAGGTTTTAAAAGAGAATACTCATCCAATGCAATTTTGCATTTATATACATCTGAGTCTCCGACAGACTCGATCAATTGCTCTTCGAATATTGGACTTATTTGATTCAATAGTGATTTTAAATTGTCTAATGCTCCTCTTTTTCTTTTGACTTCAATGTTTAACTGATAATAGTTTTCAGGAAAATCCAGACTGCCGTAGATAGCATATCCTGCTGAATCCGGACCTCTATGCTGTAAGGATTCAAGCATTGATGTCAATGCTTCCCCGACAGGGTGAGTTTTTTTATCTTTGTATATTACACCTGCTATTCCGCACATTTTCTTACCTCCATAAAATGATCGGTGAATACACGTACATATGCCTAATATATACTAATTCTTCTAAAATTACAATATGCCTTTTAAAAAAAAAAAATAAAAAATAATTTTACAATATGCCCTTAAAAAATAATTCTAAAATTACATATGCCTAAAAATAATAATTTTAAAATTGATTGGCAGTCAAGTTAAAGAGGAACCTTAATCTTGACTACCAATATATTCAAAAAAGGAATAGTCTAAAGGGAAAAGTCTAAACGTTCAAAACTCTTCTCTTTCATGTCTGATAAGAATTCTAAACATCTAAATACTGATCTCTTTCATAATCGAACACTTGGATTCTGTAAGCATCCCATTCAGCTCTTTTGATGGTATAGAATTGATTGAAGACTTTTTCACCAAGAGCGTTCTTGACTACATCATCCTTCTCCAATGCATGGTATGCTTCCCATAAGCTTGTAGGCAAGGTTTGAATTCCCTTTTGGACAATCTCATCTTCGGAGTATGCGAACAAGTTGTCTTCTGTTGGTTCGCCAGGGTCCATCTTATTGTCCAAACCGTCAAGACCTGCTTCAAGCAATACTGCAAATGCCAAGTATGGGTTACATGATGGGTCAGGTGATCTGCATTCGATTCTTGTACCTAATCCACGGGATGCAGGAATTCTTAATAATGTTGATCTGTTTTTAAAACCGTAAGCTACATAACATGGTGCTTCGTAACCTGGAACCAAACGTTTATAGGAGTTGACTGTTGGGGATAGGATTGCAGATAATGCTTGTGCATGTTTCAATAATCCTCCAATGAAGTACAATGCTTCCTGTGAAATTTGGTTTTCAGTGTTTGGATCATAAAAGATGTTTTCCCCATCCTTAAATAGGCTTTGGTTACAATGCATTCCACTACCATTGATTCCCAAGAATGGTTTTGGCATGAATGTTGCCTTGAATCCTAAGTTATGAACCACTGCTTTTACAGCTTCCTTGAATGTTATAACAGCATCAGCTGTTTTTAAAGCGTCTGCATATTTGAAGTCGACTTCGTGTTGACCTGCTGCCACTTCGTGGTGGCTTACTTCCACATCGAAACCTAATTGTTCCAAACCGAATACGATTTCCCTTCTTATGTCAGTACCTTGGTCTAATGGTTCAACATCGAAGTATTCAGCTTCGTCTGCAGGTATGTAATTTCCTTCCCCATCCTCTTTTATGATGAAGAATTCTGGTTCAGGCCCTAAATTAAATTGGTATCCTCTTTTTTCTGCTTTTTCCAATGCTTTTTTAAGCACTCCTCTTGGGTCTCCATCGTATGGTTTTCCATCTGTAGTGAAAACGTCACATATGAATCTACCAGTACCTTTTGATTCAGGTCTCCATGGAATTGTTGAGAAAGTGTTAATATCTGGTTTCGCAAGCAAATCACTGTCATTGATTGAAGCTAATCCTGCTATTGATGAACCGTCAAATAACAATCCGTCATTCACTATATCTTCAATGTCATCAGCTTTCTTAAGAGGAACTGCCATGCTTTTTGGCAATCCATGAATATCTGATAGTTGCAATTTCAAAAATTTTACATCGTTTTCTTCGACTGTTTTAATAATTTGGTCTAATTTATTGTCTTTTTCTGACATTTTGTCACATCCTTTTTTGAGTATATTATCCATTTATTTGACAAATGGAATGTGGAAACCCTTTTTTGGCCATATGAATTTGATTCAATTCATAGTCGGAAGGAACCTTCCTTCCTACTATAGTTTATAATTTTTCATATATAAATATTTTGGAAAAAAAACAAAAAATGAACAAAAAAGATCATGAACTTAATTGAACTAATAAAAATTAAATCATGAAAAATAATTAAAAAGTGAGGGTGAAATAATGATGGATGGTAAGAAATAATAAAAAATAAAAAAATTAAGATAATATTAAAAATAATAAAAATTAAATATTTATTAAAAGAGAAAAAATCAATTAAGACAAAGAATTAATAGTAAAAATCAGCTTGGAAAAAACTATCAGTTTAAATAAAATAACGGTTGATTAAATTAAAATCATATACTGTAAATAATAAAATTATTAATCATAAAACTAATTTAATTAAAGATACTATGTTAACCATAAAAATTCCAGTGCAAAATATAGAGGCAACAAGACAAATTGTGCTAAAACATA
The DNA here is from genome assembly GCF_017410345.1 of Methanobrevibacter sp. NCBI lineage: Archaea > Methanobacteriati > Methanobacteriota > Methanobacteria > Methanobacteriales > Methanobacteriaceae > Methanobrevibacter > Methanobrevibacter sp. Next base: position 23,546 of record NZ_JAFQQZ010000041.1, on the reverse strand, counting down.
AGATTATTGACTATGACTATAAGATAAAAGTCGAAAATGGTTTCGGACATATTCCCATCAAAGAAGGGACAGATGAGGAAGTGCTTTCAAAAGTGATGGAAGAGTGCAAGGAAGAAATCATTAAGCAAAATGAGAATTATACAATCGAAATTATGGATTTAAACGCCAATGAAGACCTTGAAACTGTAAAGAGATTTCCAAGAAGCATAACAGAACTTCTCAAAGACAAGTTAAGTGAAGAGGAAATTGAAGAGCTTAAAAAATCCTTTGACATTATTGGAGACATTGTCATTGTAGAGATTCCAGAAGATCTTGAAGTTCATAAGAATGAAATAGGCCAAGCCACTCTCCAATTCACTAAACGAAAAACTGTGTATATGAAAAAAAGTGCAGTCAAAGGCGTTACAAGGGTTAGAGAACTTGAGCTTATTGCTGGAGAGGATAATCCTATCACAATCCATAAGGAGCATGGCACAAGATTGAAATTGGATGTTAAAAACGTTTACTTCTCTCCAAGACTTGCAACTGAAAGGAAAAGGGTTCAGGAAGCTTGTGAAGATGGAGAGGAAATACTTGACATGTTTGCAGGAATCGGTCCGTTTCCAATTGTAATAGCTCATGAAAAGAATGTCAACATCACTGCAGTGGACATTAATGAGTATGCGATCAAATACTTAAATGAGAATATCAAGTTAAATAAGTTGGCACCTAATGCCCACATAACTGCAATATGTGGAAATACCAACGAAGTTGCATTAAATGAATTGAAGGATAAAAAATTTGATAGGCTCATAATGAATCTTCCAGGATTAGCACCGGAATTCTTAGATTTGGCAGTATCATTATGCAAGGAAGGGGGAGTAATCCACTACTACGAATTTTCCGATGGATTTTCACAAGGTATAGAAAGAGCGCAAATAGCTTGTGAGAGGCAAAATAAGAAAGTTGAAATACTCAATACCCGTAAAGTTAAATCCTCAAGTCCCGGAATGTGGCATGTAGCTATTGATTGTAAAGTAACTGATGAAAAATAGATAATGCAATTAGAAATTTTATCTAATTAAAAAAAATTTTAAAAATAGAAATTAAAAATAATAAAAAGAAAAATAAAAATAAAATATTATTTTTGAGGAACTACAGTATAAAACACCAAATCCTCCTCACCAGCATTTATTATGGAATGAGTGGATCCCTTTGGACAAACATGACAAGTTCCAGCTTTTAAAATCTCTTCAGAATCATCACATATTGCAATCCCTTCACCATAAACAATGAAATTTATATCATCATTTGTTTCCTGAAGATGAGGTCCAATTGATGATTTAGGTGGAATAACAGTTTTAATAAATCTTCCACAATCATTCACATCCATTTTTGCAATTACCTTTCCTTCCCCACCATTCATATTTGGAATTGTGATTTCTGAAAGTTCATTAAAATCAATTAACATTTTCTTCACCCTATCGAAAGAATATTAGAAAAGTTCCTTAAAGTCCTTTTCTAAATTGTTTAAGTCAATTACTCCTTTTTCTGTAATGATTCCGGTAATCAAGTCTTTAGGAACAATATCAAAAGCAGGGTTGATAACTTCAGTTCCTTCGGGACAGATCCTTGCACCGCCATAATAGATCACTTCATTTGGGTCCCTTTCTTCAATGACTGTATCATAGATGGAAATCTCCTTATCAAAGGTACTGAATGGAGCTGCTATATAGAACGGAATGTCAAATCTTTTAGCTGCAAGAGCAACCATAAATGAACCTATCTTATTTGCAATTCCATCATAAGCAACCCTGTCTGCACCGATTACAACCTTATCAATCTTGCCGATTGACATAAGGTACCCGCTTGCCACATCTGGAATCAACTTTACAGGAATTCCTTCCTGCTGCATCTCCCATACGCTTAAGCTTGCACCCTGTCCCCTTGGACGGGTTTCATCACAGATCACTTGAATATCCTTTCCCTGATTGAAGGCAGAACGGAAAACACCTAATGCAGTACCATAGTCCACACATGCAAGGGCTCCAGCATTGCAGTGAGTGAGAACGGTATCTCCATCATCGATAAGCTCTGCACCATATTCGCCAATGGCAAGGTTTGTATTGATGTCTTCACCAGCCATTGCCATTGCCTCATTCAACATGTTGTCGGCTTTCATGACCCTATCCACTGCCCACATAAGATTGACAGCAGTTGGCCTTGCATTCTTCATCTCAACTGCAACTTTTTCCATATCCTCTCCAGCCAATTGGGCAAGCGCCATACCGAAAGCTGCTGAAACTCCAATAGCTGGAGCTCCACGAACAACCATGGTCTTGATTGCATCTATGACTTCCTCATAAGTGCTACAATAGACATAAGTCAGTTCATCCGGCAATTTGGTTTGATCTATAAGCTTTAATTTATTGTCTTCCCATTCTAAAGTTCTCATAATAATCACATGATAAGAATAATTGAATTTATTAATAAAAATTGTTAAAATACAATAAAATATTGGTCTTTTTTAAATAAATAACTTATTATAAAATATTTGAAAAAAATGAGAAAATAATAAAAAAAGAAACTAAAAATAAAAAAAAGTAAAAAAAGGACAATATGTCCTTTATAATTTATTCATCGAATTCTTCAAAGGTGATAACAGCTCTTCCTTCAACTCTTCCGTTTCTCAAGTCGTCAAGAGCGTCAAGAACCTTACTGAATGGATATTGTTGGGCTTCGACCTTGATCTTGCCGGCCTTTGCCAAGTCCATGATTTCGTAAAGGTCAGTGATTGTTCCACCTTGAGTCAATCTTACCATTACACCAGGCTTAATGGTGGTCCAGCTTACAGGGAGTGTTCCTCCACCAAGACCTAAAATGGAAATGAGACCTAATCCTTTGGTGATTTGTGCTGCAAGCTCTAAGGTGTTGTCTCTACCTACAAAGTCGAATACAGCGTCTACACCTTTACCGTCAGTGAGTTCCATGATCTTGTCATACGCATTGTCATCTAATACAACCAATTCGTCAGCACCGTAGTTGACCATCTTAGCCATTTTTTCAGCTGATCTGTTAACTACAATTACACGAGCGGAAGTTGTCAATGCCAAGTATTGGCAGCAGTAGAATCCGAGTCCACCTACACCGATAACAACTGCAGTACCATTGTTTGGGATGAATGGCTTTGCGGTTTGAACAGCACCATATGGGGATAGACCTGCATCAGCCAATGCCACATATTCTGTAGGGTCAAGGTCACCTAAAGGTGCGACTTCCCTTGCATCGGCAATCATATATTCTGCCATACCTCCGTCTTCCTTAAGACCACGTGCACTTGCAACTTCACAGAAGTTGTCACGACCGGAAAGACAGTATTGACATTTACCGCATGCATGCAATGTGTCTACAATAACGTTTTGTCCAACCTCAACAGTGTCCACTCCAGGTCCAAGTTTTACAACTTCCCCTGCATTTTCGTGACCGAATGTGAATGGTCCTTCAAATGGGACTGTGATGAAACCTTCATCAATAACTTCAAGGTCAGTTCTGCACATTCCTGCACCTTTCATTTTAATTAAGATTTCTCCAAAAGTAGGTTCAGGTATAGGTACTTCCTCCATTACAGGAGGTTTTCCTAATTCATTGATTCTCCAAGCTTTCATTGTTCCAGCCATTTTTAAATCTCCTTTTAATTTTATTCATCAAATTGCAATTCAATGAATCAAGTTTCGAAAAACTTTCGTTTAATGCACAGATTAAACTTAATTGATTATTTATATTTTGAAATATTTAAATATTTTCAAATAATTTTACAAAAGACTAAACTACATTTAATTATTTAAGAATGTTTTATTATTTTGTTTATTATTTTATTAAACTTATTAAACAAATAAGCAATACTAAAATTAGAAGTTTATTAGTATTATAAAAAAAATTATATGAAAATTAAAAACTGAACAAAATAAAATAATAAAAATAGCGAAAAATAGTAAACAAACATTGATAAAAACTATGAAAAATAATATAAAAGAATAAAAAAATAGAAAAAAACTATAAAATTAACTATTCAAAAAAATACATTAAAAAATAGAAAAGAACTATAGACTTAACTATTCAAAAAGAATAAATTAAAAAAAGAAAAATAGGAAAAAGATCCTATTTGAAGTAAAAATTATAATCACTTAATAGTGAGACTGAGGAGCGTTTCCTAAGTGATGGTCCTCATGTTTCTTTCCAGGAATTCCATAAGCATCCGCTCTGCATTGAGTGCATGCCCTGAATACAGGAAGGTATTCCTCCACATCACTACGTGCCTTTTCAATCTCTCCACATCCAGGTCTTGGATAGTCAGCCATCTTATTCAATGGAATGAGTGGCAAGACATTCACCAGATCTGCTCCGCATTCCTTTACGGTTTTAGCGATTTCCACAATATGCTCATCGTTCAATCCAGGGATAAGAACAATATTGACTTTCACTACAATACCAAGTTCTGAAACCTTTCTGATTCCTTCCAATTGATTTCTGGAAAGGATTTCAGCTGCTTCAAGTCCCTTATAAGCTTTGCCTTCATAGACTATGAATCCGTTGATCTCCTTTAATATCTCCGGGTCCACTGCATTGACTGTGACAGTGACAGTATTTACACCAAGCTCTGCAAGCCTTTTCGCATACTTTGGAAGCAAGAGACCGTTTGTACTCATACATTTGATTAGGTCTGGCTTCACCTCATTGATCTTTTCAAAGAATTCAAAGGTAGCCTCATTAGCCAAGGAATCTCCAGGACCTGCAACCCCCACTACAGTGATTGCACTGTCTTCGGTTACCTTCAATACATGTTCCACTGCGGCGTCCGCATCCATGATTGAACCTGCAACACCAGGCCTGTCCTCATCAGTATTAATTGATCTTATACAGAAATTACATCCAATGTTACATTTAGGAGCAATCGGCACATGGACTCTACCTACCTTATCATGCAACTTTTCATTATAACATGGATGCACTTTTGTAATGTGTGCAAATTTTGCACCCTTATGACTTCCTCCACAAGTTATATCTTTTTTAGTCATAGCAATACCTCAACACAATATTTTAATTAATTTTAATTAATTTTAAATAATTTTAAATAATTTTAATTATTCATCATTTTAATTAACTTAATTTTTTCTCCAATTTTATTATCCCACTACAATTTACAAATTTTATTCGTTTAGACTTAAACTTATAACTATCGTTATAAACTGTATAGTATTTAAAGCTTTCTATTTGTTCCTAATACATACGAACAAATTTTTGAAATATCCGAACTGTTCTTAAAAAACCATTAAAAATTGGACAAAAAATTAAAACAACCCCAAAAAAATGAAAATCTAATGATTGAAAAAAAATAAATAAGATTAAATCAAAAAAGATTTAATCCCAAGTCTTTGGAGTATTCAATTCTACAATATACTCTTCAGCCTTTTCAACCCATTCGTCCTTGATGAGCTCATCAGTTGCAATGACGGAAACTATATCATCACGGGAAATGTCCTTCATTATCTTAAATCCTTCAGGAACTATCCTGAATATCGCATCATAGATTCTTCTTTTAAGATTCTGTTGAGGATCATCCACCACCAAGTCTGAAACATTATGCTGTCCAGGCAAGTGAATGACATATCTGCTTGGCTGATGAACGTTTTCCCGGCCATTGGTTTCCCAAAGCTTTCTAAGAATATGAGGGAGATAATTCTCATTGTCAATCAGGACAACTGTGGTGTCATCTTCAGCTTCATAGTTAACTTTAGCCACTTCCTTTAAGGTAATGTGCTTGGAAGTCTTTCTCATCTTAATGGCTATGATGAAGCAAACCTCATCTGGATTGACATAAGCCCTCATGTCATCAATGGAAGGTGGCAAGACCAAATCCTGCAGGATTTGTCTGATGATCATATCGTAGACTTTTGCTCCTTCCGGGTCATTTGATTCTATATACATATAATCACTCTATTAAAATAATATTAATTATAAAAAATATTTATAAAAAAATTGAAAATTAGAAAAAATATTTCATAATAAATATTAGAACTAATTTCAATAATTAATTATTCATGTCTATTTCCCATACCGGATACAAGCAATGCCGCACCTACAGCACCGATATGTTGTGAGTATTCCGGTACGATGACTTCAATTCCACCTAAGGTTTCACTTACAGCTTCAACAAGCCCAGAAATCAAACTTGTTCCACCTACTTGGATTAAAGGTTCACGAATGTCGATTTCCTGCAATTGCTGTTCGTATACCTGTTCGGATACGGAGTGACATGCAGCAGCTGCAACATCTGCCTTTGAACCTCCAGCAGCAAGAGTGGTAACCAAGTCTTGAATACCGAATACAATACAGTAGGAGTTCAGCATAGCCTTTCTCCAGTCACCTTGCACCGCAAGTGGGCCAAGCTCTGTAATGTCAACATCCAACCTTCTGGAAGTCATGTCCAGGAATCTTCCGGATGCACCTGCACAGATACCTCCCATAGTGAAGTTATCTGGAATACCATTGTTTACGGTAATTACCTTGTTGTCCATACCACCGATATCCAATACGGTAGCTTCACCTTTCTGGCAATCCGCCAAGTATACTGCACCTTTTGCGTTTACAGACAATTCCTCTTGGATAAGCTCTGCTCCGAATTCCTGACCCATTGTGAATCTGCCGTAACCGGTGGTTCCTATTCCGTCAACATCTTCCCATTTGTAGCCGGTGCCTTCAAATGCCTCTGCAGCTGCAGTCTGGGCAGATGCAATGATGTCCTTTGTAGCGGTCCAACCGGTTCCAATAACCTTGTTGTTTTCCATAAGCACCGCTTTTGTTGTTGTTGAACCTGAGTCAAGTCCAAGGGTAAGACCCTCTTGCTTTTCACGGGCAAGAATGCTTCTTCTTGTAACGGTAGTTGCCAATGCTTCCATACGGATAAAGAGCTCATCCGCTTTGGTTCTTTCAGTAAATGAATAGGTAACTACTGGAATACGGGTATTGTTTTGAATGAAACGTCTTACTTCGTTTCTTACCAATGCTCCTTCCGCACATCTGAAACAGGTTGCAATGAATACCGCATCAGGCTTGCACTTTCCTTCGACAATGGACATTGCCCTTGCTATCATAAGCTTCAAGCTTGAGCTTTGAGCGGAGAAACCGAATTTCTCATAAGCCTCATTGATGTAATCCAAATCAATTTCAGGAAGAATGATTTCCGCTCCGAACTTAAGAGCTGCCTTTTCGATTTCCTTTTGGATACCACTGTATTCGGTACCGCAGGAAACCAATGCTATCTGTACCATCTTATTCTCCTCCCTTATTTGCTATTGGTTCACCTAAAACATCACTGTCTCCTTCCAGGTCTCCTCCACCTCCAGGCAGGGAATCCAGGAATTCCATGATTTGATTTACCATAAGTCTTGTTCCATCCTCATCATCAGGATAAACGACTTCCAAGACAGGAATGTCCTTTTTACGTAAACAGAAAATTGATAATTCATTTGTTCTTGCACAACCTACGCAACCAAAACCGAATGGAGCGCCATCAACTATGATTGCTGCCTCTGCAGCATCTATAAGAGGTCCGATAATAGACATTCTTCCACGAACCCCTGAAGGAACTTCAATAGCCGCATACTTCAATCCATTGATCGGGTCTTCTTCTGTAATGTTCATTGGAGGAGAATCAATCTCCGGGTCCTTGATCTTTTGTCTTATCTGTTTTTGAAGAGCCAAAGGAGTGTGACCTTTCCTCTCAATCAAGTCAGCTAAAACCAATGAATTTGGTGGATAAATAGCTACTTTTACCATAATATCATCCTCGTAATTATAAATAGAAAGTTTTTTTATTAGTAATAAAATAAATAAACTAATCAATTTAAATATTTTCCCATAAACTTCCTATTATTTATCATCCTCTTTTTTGTTTTCTTCTTCTTCCAATATTTCCTTAAAGTAATCAACGGAAACAGGTTCCTTCTTCTCGATTACAACTTCCTTCGGATTCTTCAAAGCCTCTCCGACATAATCAAGAATTCTGAATTCCTTCTCCATCTGGTGGAAACCTTCCCTTGGTCCATATCTGTGACCTCTGCATCTTCTTGGGTCTCCTGGAGCGAAACCTCTTTCCTTGGTGAAAATTCCATAAGGGTCCAATTTACGGAGTTCACGAATAGCTTGTTTCACATATTCATCCTTACCACTAATCATGGCTCCATAACAAGTCCATTTGATTGTGATAGGCAAGTTAAGCATGTGCAGGAAGTTTACAACCTCGCTTTCACTAACATTTGCCTTTGAACTTAAAATGATCATCCTTGTTGAAACTTCAGGATCCATGTCCTCTTTACCTAAATCTGGAGTTATACATAAATTTGCAGGCATAATAATTCCTCCTAAACAACTATTTGAAATAGTCTATTCGTCCTCCTCGTAAACTTCATAAATATAAAGAGTGTCCCCATCTTTAAGCTTGTTCAAGCCTTCAATGTTTTCAACAACCTTACCGACAACGTTTGTAGCGGAGAATGCCTCACCGGTAGGTCCGAACTCATCGGTATCAATGGTTCTAATACCAATTAGACCTAAGTTCTTACGGGACATGTTTGTCACTCCAATCTCTCCCGCTTCCATCTTGTCAGTTGGAATGTTTTCCGGAATAAGTCCCTTGGATTCGTCGGTATCCCCGTGGAACATGAACATGTTCATGTCCGGAACCGCAAAGTAAACCTTCAATGTTCCAACCGGCTTTTCTGCAAGGCCAGTGATCTTTTCCAGATACCATCTGGTCCTTGGAGCCTTATCGGTCAATTTGACCTTGAGCAATTCATCGCTAGCCAAACCAAAGGTAGTGACTTCACCGGCTTCCAGGATTCCAACAGTGCTTTCAGGCTCTTGGGTTACAATGATTGCATCATCATCATCATTTCCAGTCCGGATATGCTTGACACCTAAGGCCTGCAGTTTTTCCTCTGCATCCTTTTGAGTCATCATCTGCAGCATAATCCTGTCAGGACTGCTTCTTACAGTGATGAAATCTCCCTTTTTGGCAATGTCAAACAATTCCATTCCCTGCTTCACTGTAGCTAGGCTGGTGTGGGTTTCAGCTCTAACCCTGTCTTCTCTATAAATATAAACTCTACCTTTACCGAATCCATCGTTTCTCAAGGTGACTGTTCCTCTCTTACGTTCAGCAATCTCCTCTTTCTCCTTGGTCAAACCTGTCAGTTCATAGAAACCAACAAAGGAATTTGATTCAAAGCTGACTTCAATCCTGTCGTTTCTAATGAGTGAGAACAGATGTTCAACAGACTTAGGGGAATTGAAGTTTGGTTCAAAAAGAACATAGGTGAACAATTGATTTCCTTCCTCCAAAACCTCATCCAAGTTTGAACCGCCGGTACTTTCCCTAACTGTACTGCGCTCTATTATAGGTTCGATAGCCAGGATCTCATCATCATCAGTGAGTGAAAACAATGTTTTCCTTCCACCTATAACCCTTGCAAAGACTCCACGGTCACTGTATTTCGGAACACCATAGACATTTGTGTGGTCATCCTTCACAAAGATTATGTGAGTGGCATCATTTGAAAATCCTGAGAGGCTAATAAGAACCTCATTGTCAAAGTATGCAAACTCATCATGTGACGGTTCGAAATTGGAACTGACAGGGCCGATAGCCACTTCATTGGAGGTTTCCCAACGAACATTATTGGAAACAAACTGAGAGTAGTTTTCCTTGAAGAAATCAGTTAAAGGCTGTGATTTTTCAGAAACTTCCAATTCAATGAGAATACTTCCCTTAGGTGTCTTTATCTTATACTTGAGAATGTTGCTTTGTATCTCGCTTTCTCCCTTGATAAGACAAACGATACTACCTTTCTTATAAGGAGCGTTTGAAAGCTCTATAGCATCCCTTATGGTAGAACCTTCAGGAATATCCACATCTTCTCCATTAATTTTAATTAGCATAGGCTTGCCTCTTTTTTCTAATAAAACAATAATTATCAATACAATTATAAAACAAGAGTAATTGAATGATATAAAATTAAAAAATTACCCTATTTTATAAATTAAGTATATTTATATTATTAATAATATAAAATAGTTTTTAAATTAATTTTGAATAATAAAAAAAGACTTAAGAATAATAAAAATAAATTTTTAAAAATAGTTTAAAAAAATAGATTAATTAAATAAAAAAAGTATAAAAAATATTTTTAAAAATAGTTTAAAAAAAATAGATTAATCAATAAAAAAAAATAGAAAAATAGTAAATTCTATTCATTCATAGAATTTACCTAAGAACTCTTTCATTCTTTGGTTGTCTGATGAGAACACCTCTTCAGGGGATCCTTGCTCTACAATGACTCCACCATCCATAAAGATAATGGTATCAGACACATTTCTAGCGAAATTCATCTCGTGGGTTACAATCACCATTGTCATATGCTCTGCAGCCAAATCCTTGATTACCTGCAGGATTTCACCGGTAAGCTCAGGGTCAAGTGCAGAGGTAGGTTCGTCAAAGAACAGAATGTCAGGGTTCATGCATAATGCCCTTGCAATGGATACCCTTTGCTGCTGTCCACCAGACAATTCGGAAGGATAGGCATCTTCCTTATCCTCCAATCCCATCTTCTTGAGCAAGTCCCTTGCATGAGCGTAAACCTCTTCCTTATCCCTCTTTTGAACTCTTATAGGGGCATTTGCAATGTTCTTCATTACAGAATGGTGAGGGAAGAGATTGAAGTTCTGGAACACCAAACCGAATGTTCCATCAAAATTGATTATTCCGCTGTCTTCAGTCTCCAAATCAGTGATGCATCTAAGCAATGTGGATTTACCGGATCCTGATGGGCCGATGATGGACAAGACTTCACCCTTTTCAACATTAAAAGAGATATCCTTCAAGACAACATTGTCGCCAAAACTTTTCTTAAGATTCTTAACTTCCAATAAACTCATAGTATCATCTCTTGATTAAAATTTTTCGATATCTCTCCTATGTATCGTAATAATCCAACCTCTTTTCAAAGCGTTCCATAAGAATTGCAACCAGCGCATTGAATACATAATAGAAGGCACCTGCAATCAGCAATGCTGAAATGGATGCTTCAGCTGCTGCAATCTGCTTTGCAACAGTAAACATTTCCGGAATTGCGAGCACAAATGAAAGTGAAGTGTCCTTAACAAGAGTGATTACCTCATTGGTAATGGAAGGAAGCACTATCTTTACCACTTGAGGCAAGATAATTATGAAGAATGTCTCTATTCTATTATAGCCTAAGACCTGTGCAGCCTCATACTGGCCGTTTGGAATGGATTCGATTCCTCCACGGAAAATCTCTGCAAAGTAAGCGGCATAGTTGATGGTGAATGCGATGATAACTGCAATCATCCTGAAATCCCTTGAAAGGGTCATCCCGAAAATATAGTATGGTCCAAAGAACACCACAATCAATTGCAGCATCAATGGAGTACCTCTCATGATTGAAATATAAGCCTTCATGAACCATTGCAATGGCTTGAAGCTGCTCATTCTTCCTGCGGCCACTGCAAGCCCTAAAGGAATGGAAAAGAGCAATGTAAGCAAGAAGATTTCAATTGAAGTGCCCATACCCCACATCAATTCTTCAATAACTTTACTTAATAACATTTAAAATTCTCCAAAATGAAAATAAAAACTTAATTTAATTAAATAAATCTAAATATTGCATATTTTTAATTAGATAACTCTAAATATGGAATATTTTAATTAAATAAATTTAAATAAATTATTTAAATAATGTTTTTTAAAATTAAATGATTCAAATAATTTATTTAAATTTAAAAATTAGTTAAAGAATAAAAAAAAAGTTTATACATAATAAATTATGCATAAACTAAGAATATATCACTTATTTTTGAATAAGAGAACCTGGAACACCAAATTCATCGTATTTTTTAGCGATTTCTTCAACGGTTCCGTCTTCAAACATTTCGTCTAAAGTAGCTTGGATTTGGTCTTTTAACTCATCATTACCTTTTTTGAAACCTACACCATATTGTTCAGAGGAAATTTCCTCATCTAATATTTTGTATTGGTCACTGCCTTTTTGGCTGATTTGGTATTGAGCTACACCAATATCGATTGCAACTGCGTCACATGCACCGGATTCTAAGTCCATGAATGCGGTGTTATAGTCAGCAATTTGAGTTAATGAATCAAAGGTGTCTGCTAATGGTTTTTGATCTCCTTCAAGAGCTGCTAAAGCTGAGGAGTCTTTTTGGGTTTCTACGATTTTACCTTCTAAGTCATCTAAATCGTCGATACCGGAATCAGTTTTTACAACAATTACTTGTTTGTTGTCAATGTAAGGTTCAGACCAGGTGTAGTCGTCTTCTCTACCGTTGATGGTAAATCCGTTCCAAATACAGTCGATAGAACCAGAGTCTAATTCACTGTCCTTAGCGTCCCAGTCTATTGGCTGTTTCACTAAAGTCCAGTTGTTTCTGTCACAAACCTCTTGTGCTAAGTCTAAGTCAAATCCAACATATTCCCCGTTATCGTCTTTGTAACCATATGGAGGGAATTCTGCATCGAAACCAACAACTAAAGTGCTGTCATCGTTATCAGCAGATGCTTCATCACCTAAGAAATCAAACCATCCTGCGCTGGATGCTCCGATTAATAAGAAGGTTAAGAATACAACTCCTAATATAATTCCTATTTTTTTATTCATATTTACACCAAATATTTTTAATTTATAATATATTATAAATTAGATAAATAAAAAAATCTAATCTACATAATTATTTAAGAAAATCATATTATATAAAATAGTGTTATTTATTCAAAAAAATGTACGAAATTACATCAATTAACCAAGTTATAGCAAATAAAACTAAAAAATAATAAATAATGTTTAAGTTTTAATAAATTGGAAAATGAATAATTTTTAATAAAAAATATAAGACAATATGATAAAATTTTTCAATAAAAATAGAAAATATAGTAATAAATTGTTTTATATGAATAGAACAAAGTAAAAAAATTGAAAAATTAAAAATTTTAAAGAACTTTGAATCGGATAAAACAAAAATAGAGAGCAAATAGTAATCTAAAAAGTAAATAAAGAGTTTTTAATTAGAATATTAATTTAGTTAAGAAAAAGTGAAATGAATGAAATTGAAAAATTTGTAGAAAATAATGGAAAAATGATTAAAAAAATAAAAAATCTAATCATTCCTCTTTAAAACAGGATTTTTTTCTTGGCTAAATAAAACCGCTTTCTCTTCACCATATTCCAAATAAAGCACTTTTTCTTCGATTACATCACCGACAACAGCAACTTCAAATGAATATGGGCTTAAGGTGTCTATGATTTCCTGACAGTTCTCTTCCTTTGCTGTCAAGACAAAGGCAGCACCAGGATAAGCCCTAAGCCAATCCTCCCATTCAACATCAGGATTTCTTGGAATTGATTCAAGATTAACACAAGCCCCAACACCAGATGCCTCAAGGAGCATCTCTAAAGTACCAAGAGTTCCAGGATTGCTGATATCCTTTCCAGCTGTTGGAAGATGCGCCTCTGCAATTTCCTGCATGACCTTTATCTGATCCTGGACCAATTTATCGTCCTTTTCATAGGTTGTATCCCAATTTAAAGCAAATTGAGGATGTTGCCTGCCATCGGTATCAATAGCTACAAGAACCTTGTCTCCAACATTTGCACCTGCAGATGTAATCAATGAATCCTTTTTGGCAATACCTGCAATGGCCACATCCAATGAATTGAACTCGGAATCAGGGTGAAGGTGTCCCCCAACCATAGGAACATTGAACTTCTTACAGCCGTCGACAATTCCCTGAAGGAGATCATCATAGATTTCATCATCAAAAATGGACATTGTATTTACCATGGCTATTGGCTTTCCTCCCATTGCAGCTATATCGTTAACATTCACAAGCACTGAACAATAGCCTGCCCAATAAGGATTCACACTCATCAATTGACCCCAAATCCCATCGGCAGCAAGCAATATAACCTGATTGTTTCCAATGTCAATGGCTGAAGCGTCATCTCCAAAATCAAGAAGGACCTCGCCAGATATATTATAGACCTCACCTAAAGTCTTTGTAACCTTTTCAATGGAATTCTTTCTGCTGACTCCTACAAATTCCTGAAGTGATTTTACAAGTTCATTAAAATCCATTATTACACCTTGTATAAATAAAAAAAATAATTTAAACAATATTTCTCCTAGAAATAAATATAATTGTGAAACTTTTTGATTAAAAAATAATATGATAAAATTAATCCTGTTCTTCTGAATCCTCTGAATCCCCTGCTGATTCTCCAAATTCCTCTTCAATATATTCAGCCCATCCGTCATCTTCATCTGATATCTCTTCAGCAGACTCTTCAGAAGCGACATCATCATCGGCAACAAGCTCCTCAGAAGCCACATCATTCAAATCCTCATCGAGATAGACCTCTTCAACAGGAACATCATCATAGATGACTTCCTCTTCCGGACTATGTTCTACAAAAATCTCTTCAACTGGAGAATCATCTGAATCATGCTCTACATAAATCTCCTCAACTAGAGGCTCATCAATCGCCTCTTCATATGGAACTTCATCGTAATAAATGGCATCCTCTTCATCAGGATAGACCTCTTCATCAGAATAAATCTCATCGTCAAAATAAACTTCATCATATTCGCTGGATCCATGCTCCACTATAATCTCTTCAAGCTGAGCATCAGAAATCTCTTCTACATCATCTTCCACATAGACCTCTTCAAGAGGGGCATCGTAAACATCATCCAAATAGACTTCCTCTTCCTCTTCATAATCATCATATTCGAATCCATCAATGAACTCATCCAAATTCTCAACCAATTCAGGATTATCATCAACAACCTCGTGATAGGAAGCAATAACATCATAATTGCAATCCTTTTGGGTAAAGCTTGGAACGATCTCTTTCACCTTTTCAATCACATGAACTTGGAATACCTTGAAGATGGCGTTCTTGAATTCTTCCACAGAGTTGGCATCCTCATCGTATGGAATCTCTAAAATGTCCTTTAATGAGAATATCTCTTCATGGATGTATTGGCCGACAATGTCATCAAATCCTGAAGAGACTTCAATGAATGTTGACCTTTCATTTACAAATCCGCTTTCAACAACCTTATCCAAGTCTCCATCAGTGATACCGATGATTGGAATATTGAATCTATACAATATGTCGGAAGCAACCAAGGAAGTGTCATCACCGATTGTGACAACCAAGTCAAAGTCCTTGAACTTGAAGATGTCATAGGCCGCATGATCAACATAAGCCACCTTAAATGAATACTCGTCATCTGAAATCTCACCAGAATAGAGATTTCTTTCAGTGTCCGCTACAGAAATCTCATTATGGGACAATACACGAGGGTTCACATCCTCTGATTTTCTAAGCAAACCTGTCTTTACAATCACCCTTTCCAAGTCGACAGGACCTAGTTTTTCCAATCCATGATATTTTACGGTTCCATTGAGAATGTCCACAATCAGCCCATCACGGGCAACCAATACTATGGAATCCGAATTGGAATATCCGATGACTATGCCATTTACAAAGATATTTTCATCAGGGCTTACCCCATGGATCTTACGGTAGGTGTAATGGCTGGTTTCATAGTCCTCATAGGTTTCCAATATCCTCTCAATCTCCCTTTCATCCTCATCTTCCTGATGATTTGAAAGATAGTCTGAAACGACCTCTTCAGGTGTGACTTCAATCAGGTCCAAAGCCTCCTTCAATCCATCGAACAATTCCTCAAAATTAAATGAAAGTGATTCGAGCATGTTCTTTTTGCCTAAACCTAACATAGCCCTTTTGCTTTTCTTGCTTTTGGCCAATTGCTGATTCAAGACCACATTCCAGCTTATGATTGAGCCATCCTCTTCTCCAGGCCTTTCTATTTGAATTACAGGAATGCTTGATTCATACAATGGCTTATGATTTGTAGCCAGGAAATCCTCATTGGAAATCTGCTTAAAGTAGTGAGTGAACACCTTATATCCAAAAACACGTCCAGTTTCAGGGGATTTTCCATAATTCAATAGGAAAATAACATCAGCATGTTCCCTATTGAAAAGTTCCAATGACTGGCTAGGCAACAATTTCAATGATATGTCAATAACATCCTCCAAACCGGCATCAATGACCGCAGTCCTGCCCATTGTTCCTCCCAAACGGCAACGGACATTACCGAAATTAGATAAAATGTCAATGATCTTCTTAGCCCAACCGGAATCAACAATTCCCGGACCATGTACAACTACACCAATTTCCATATTCACACCAAATAGAGTTTTATAGTTATAGAATAAGAATAATAGTTTATACTTTTATTTTTCTTTTAAAGATTTATTAATATGTTTTTATTCTTCTTTTAAACACTTTAGACCCGCATATTTCACAATCGTCAAAAGGATAGTCAGCATCGAACTCCTTCTTGCATCCTTCACATGTCTTAACCCAATTATAGACTCCCTTTATTCCTTCAGTTATTATGCTGTCATAGGGAATTTCAATGATCTTCAAGACATTCTGCATTGAATAGTCATCGGTCAAGACCTTAATGTTCTCATTTTCACTTCTTAAGTCTAAAGCCAAAGCCAAGAGTTTCTTATCCGCTTCGGACAATCGCAAATCATCTCCGGATTTTGAGATTGTTTCATTCAATTCCTTTATGGATTCATCACTTGGCTCCTTTATTATAATCTTTCCTTCTTCAATAGCCTGATCCAATAATATCTTAGACTTCAAGTCCTTCACTTCAGCGGTTATTTCAGACACTGTAAAGTTATATTGGCTTTTAGGTTCAAAGCCATTAATAAATGCTGAAGCATCTAAGACATAATATAAATCATTCATGATAAATATATTTATACTTTATATAAATAAACTTAATGATATTAATCTTAGTAATAATCGAAAAAATGAATATGAAAACGAATAAAAAAAAAATGAAGAAAATCTAAAAAATTTATTTAATATAAACAATAAAAATATTAAAAAGCTTATAAACCATATTTTAAAAAAAATGGATAAATAAAAAAATTAAAATAAAAGATGAAGGTAATCCTATGAAAAGCGAAACTATGGAATTGCATAAAAAGAAAGCACCGATAAAAGTATCCTGTGGAGTCATCACCCTTAGCGACAGATTTTCCAATGATGCAGAAGGACAGGAAAAGGACTTGTCAGGACAATATCTGAAAGAGGAATTAGCTAAAAATATGATGTGGACGCCTACGCAATTATCCCTGATGAAATTGACACCCTTAAAAAAACAATTGAAGAAATGATTGACAATGGAGTGGAAGTGATCATTACAACCGGGGGAACAGGCCTTGAATCAAGAGACATCACCATTGAAACAATCGAACCTCTCTTTGAAAAGGAAATCAAAGGATTTGGAGAAATATTCAGAGCAATCTCATATGAGGAATTGGGAGCAGGATCCCTCTTGTCAAGAGCTACTGCTGGAATCTATAGAAAAACCATGATATTTGCAATGCCCGGATCTCCAAATGCAGTGAAAACAGGTCTCGGAATAATAATCGATGAATTGGGACACTTGAAAAAGCATGCAAGAAAATAAGTTTTTCAATTAATTTTTTAGTACTCAAATAAAAATAAGATTATTTGATAAATTTTAAAAATAAGTAAAAAAAGAAAAATAAAAATTAAGAAATAGATTATCTATTTCTTAATGGAATTACAATTAAAGACAATAAAGACAATAATAAGATAGCGATAGGATTTCCAGCTTGATGATTTGAATTTACATCATCTTGAGAACCATTATCCAAACCGGATTCCACATTCATGCTCATACCTTTTGCACTATCTAAGCTAGCGCCTGCAGATAATGGGGATGCTTCTCCATCAAATTCACCATCATAACTTTCATCTTCATCCATTTCCTCATCATCCTCAGAGTCATCAGAGTCATCAGAGTCATCTTCATCGTCTAGATCCTCATCATCATCTTCATCTAGATTATCATCTTCCCCATCATCCTCGGAATCGCCTTCATCATCAACTTCTATTTCATCTCCATCCTCATTATCCAAATCATCACCATCAGAAATCACAGCATTTTCAGATACTGCATAAACACTTCCAATGGCAATCAAAAGAATAATCAATGATGCAATAATAAATGCACAATTAATTTTTTTCATATTGACACCTAAATAGAATAAGTTTCTATCAATATATCTGTAAATTTTAAAATATAAACTTAATTGAATTAATTCCAATGAAGACTTTAAAAAATTAAAATAAAAAAATAGAAAATAATTAAAAATAAATAAAAAATATGGGAAAAATAGGGTGAAAAATAGAATAAAAAATGAATTAAAAAATAAAATCAATTATTCAAAAAATTCGCTTACGGAAATTAATGGTTCAAGCACAATTCCTTCATTTGCAAAGGTCTCCATTGCACCTTCTTCCCTGTCCACAACAACAAATGCTTTTTTAACTATTCCATGATTATCAACTATTGCATTTATTGCCTTTAAGAGTGAACCTCCAGTGGTGGTAACATCCTCAACAAGAATTACATTGTCACCTTCATTCAAATCCCCTTCAATCAATTTTGAAGTTCCGTACCCCTTTTTCTCTTTTCTAATCATTAAAAGAGGTTTTTTGGATTCAAGTGAAACGGCGGTCGCTATAGGAACGGCACCTAAAGCCGGACCTGCAATCTTATCAATGTCATCATCGATTTTCTCATTGATCAGTTTAGCTATGGTGGACAATATTTCAGGTTCGGTGATTGCCCTCTTCATATTGACATAATAATTGCTTTTCTTTCCTGAAGCAAGGGTGAACTCACCTTCTTCAAAAACCTTGTTTTCCTTTAATATTTCAATCAAATACTCTTTAGTAACCATTGAACTCACACTATGTAAAAACAGAATTATAATTGACTCTTCAAGTCTTCGATTTCCTCTTCCATTTGAGCAAAGTCCTCATCAAAAACATCCTTTAGAATGATCTTATCTCCAATCTTGCTAATCATGTCAAAAGGAATGACCAATTCACTGTTGCTGATGTTCAAGGTTTCCTGAATTCCTCCCTTAGAGACTATGATTGATTCAATGTTATTGTCTTCCAAGTCAATATCCACATCAACAACTTTTCCCATACTCATTACATCATTGCCCAATACTTCTTTACCGACCAATTCTTTTACAATTCTCATAAATAGTTCTCCAAATAAGTTTGATAAGTAAATTAAATTAATAAAAGTTTTTTATTTTTTAATTAATATTCTTTTTATTTTAAACGATTAATAAAATTTTTGTAAAAAATAGAAAAATACTGAAAATAATGAAATAATGAATTTAAAAAAAGATATGAAAAATATAAAAAATAGATAAAAAAAAGAAAAAATAAAATAAAAGAGAATTAATCTCCCTTATTCCAATTGACTGCACCATAAATGACGCAAACAAGAGTGATTGCAACCATAAGAATGTAAACACTCCAAATCCATGGATCCTCTATTCCTAAAACCATCATGATATCACCTATTTGGCTCCGCTGTCAAGACCTTTGAAGGATCTGTCAAGAATCTCCTTTTCCATTGGCTGTGTAAGCAAGCTTACAACAACAGTGAATATTACAGAAACCGGAATGGCAAATATCATCACATCAATGGTGTACCATGGCATTGTATTGATAAGCATATCTACTCCAAATATGAACTTGCAGATACCAAGACCTGTTGCAGTCTTCTTGAATACGAATACAAGGAGGAACAGGCTTGTGAAAGTACCTGATAAAAGTCCTGCAATGGCTCCCTCTTTTGTAGCGCGTTTCCAGAATAATGCTGCACAGTAAACAGGAAGGAATGCTGCCGCACATAATCCCATAAACAATGAAGTACCTAATGCAACAATGCTTCCAGGCAAGGACAATCCGATTACCAATGATAATACAACTGCAATCAGAATACCTAATTGGCTAACTGAAATGAATCCGATTTTAGTCTCCTTGATTGATTTGGTCTTGATTTCCAAATCACTGTATCCGTCACTGTCTCCCTTGTTCTTAAGTGCGTCCACAATATCGTGTCCAAGAGCAGTACCCTGAGTATGGTACTGGGAAGACAAGGTAGACATGGCCGCTGCAAGCAATGAAAGCAGGAAGATATATACAAACCATTCAGGAAGTGCAGTTGAGATGAATGTTGGAATGATTGAGTCCATGTTTCCTCCAACATAGTCAATGGCTATCTGTCCGAAGTTCTGATAGAAGTAAACGTTACATAAGGAACCTACAACATAAGCACTACCGGTCATGACAAAGATGAATACCGCACCGATTAAAAGGGATCTGTGCAATTCCTTGTCAGATTTTACAGTCATGAATCTTACAGCCAATTGCGGTTGAGCCAAAGCACCGATACCTACTCCCATGATGGTTGTGGTTACAAGAGACCACCAGAATGGGCTTCCAAATCTTGGGAAGCTTGTCCAACCGGTACCTCCCTCTGCAATGGCATCTGCAGGATAAAGGTGAGCCATATTGGTAAGTGCAGTGTTTGCTTCAGTAACTCCACCTAATACCCAGTAAATGAATACGAGCAAGATCAACATTCCGATAAACATGATACTTCCCTGCAATGCATCGGTATACATAACCCCTTTCAATCCACCGAACAATACGTATCCGCAGATTACGATTGCTAGAACCAAAAGAGCCACATTGAAATCAAGCATTAAGGAAGATTCCATAAATCTTGCTGCACCGATGAGCACTACCGCTGCGTAAATAGGCATGGCACAGAAGATTAAAATTCCACTGAAGTACTGTATGAATTTACTATTGAATCTACGGCCTAAAAACTCTGGGAATGTGAGAGAACCAAGGTTCTTACCCATTCTACGAGTTCTTTTACCGAAGAATACGAATGCAATGAATATACCTATGAGAATATTCAGGAATGCAAGCCATAGTATACCCATACCATATTTACCTGCCACTCCTCCAAAACCTACAATAGCTGCTGTAGAGATAAAGGTAGCCCCATAACTCAATGCCATGATGTATGGGTGAGTCTGCCTACCTGCAACCATAAAGTCTTCGGAAGAATTGGTTCTTTTCCAAGCAAGGTATCCGACATACCCTACCATAAGGAAGTAAACAATAAAAACAATTCCTAATAAAAAATAATCCATTTAAAGACCTCTAAATAAAAGTTTAAATTTAAAAAAATCAAGTAATGAATAAATATTACAATATTAATTAATTTTAAAAATTTTTTAAATAAAATTGGTAAAATTTAATTAAAAATATTATAAAATATAGTAAAATATAAATAAAAACAATTTTACACATTAATTTTTAATTAATATTATATATAAATTTTTTTGGAATTCTTAAAAATATCTTAAAAAACTTAATTAAGTCTTAATAAGGTTAAATAATTAATCAAATGGAATTATTTAAAAAATAAAAACTAAATTATGCAGAAATGAATAAAAAATATGCATTTTAGACATTAAAAAGAACTTTTAAACTATTATGTTTATTAATGATTAGAAATAAATTAAATAATGTTATAAAATTATAACTTTATGAAACAATTATAAGATTATGATTACAATTACTCAAAAGACATATTGAAAATCATGGAGAAATTATATGATTTGGAATGAAAATGCAGAATGTATGGGAAGGCAAGAGAAGGAAGAGATGCAACTTGCCTTACTCCAAAAGCAAGTGAAGAGAGTTTATGAAAACGTGCCATTCTACAAGAAGAAATTCGATGATGCTGGATTCCATCCAGATGATTTGAAAACCCTTGATGACATTAGCAAAATCCCATTTACAACCAAAGCGGATTTGAGAGAAGCCTATCCATTTGGATTATTTGCAGTGCCTGAAGATGAAATAATTGAAATCCACAGTACCTCCGGTACCACTGGAACCCCCGTAGTGTCCGGATACACACAGAAGGACATTGACATTTGGGGAGAATGTACTGCAAGAGCCATTGCAATGGCTGGAGGAGATAAGAACTCCAAGATCCAAAACTCTTACGGATACGGATTATTCACTGGAGGATTCGGTATAGACCACGGCGCAAAGACCATGGGAGCGACTGTCATACCAATGTCAGCAGGAAATACAGCAAGGCAATTGAAGATCATGGAAGATTTCCAAAGCGACATATTGACATGCACACCATCATATGCAATGTACTTGGCGGAATCCCTTGAAAAGGAAGGATACAAAGCAGATGACATCAGCCTAAGGGGAGGAATCTTCGGAGCTGAAATGTGGACTGAAGAAATGAGAAACTCACTTGAGGAAAAGCTCGGAATCACCGCACATAACATTTATGGATTGACTGAACTCATGGGACCGGGAGTGTCTGCAGAATGCAAATATCAAACCGGTTTGCATATTCAGGAAGACCATTTCTATCCGGAAATCATCAACTCTGAAACCGGAGAAATCCTTGAAGACGGACAGAAAGGAGAATTGGTCTTGACCAACCTCACAAGAGAGGGAATGCCTGTCATAAGATTCAGAACCAAGGACATAACCACACTTAGAAGAGATGAATGTCCTTGCGGCAGAACTACCGTAAGAATGGATAGAATCACTGGAAGAAGCGATGACATGCTTAAGATCAAAGGAGTTATGGTTTACCCATCTCAAATTGAAGCAGCCATCTTGCAAATTGAAGGATTGACAGCAAACTATCAAATTCATGTTTCAAGACCTCACACTCTTGATGAAATCGAAGTGAAAGTGGAAACTTCACCTGAAGTCTTCTCTGACGAAATGAAGAAGATTGAGGAATTTGAAAGAATGATTGCCAGAAAAATCCAAAGTGCAATAGGAATCAGTGTGGATGTAACATTAGTGGAACCTGAATCCTTGCCAAGAAGTGAGGGAAAGGCCATTAGGGTAATTGATGAGAGGAACTTTGATTAGATGAACAATGATTAATATTGATTTAAAGTTGATTAAATATTGATTGATGATATTACGAGATGATATTATGAGTGTAAAACAACTTTCCGTATTTCTTGAAAACAAAGAGGGAAAACTGAAAAAGGCTGTTAATGCAATGTCACAGGCAGGGGTTAACATCAGAGCCCTTTCCATTGCAGACAGTTCAAAATATGGAATCTTAAGATTGATAGTTTCC
Source organism: Methanobrevibacter sp. (assembly GCF_017410345.1). Taxonomy (NCBI): domain Archaea; kingdom Methanobacteriati; phylum Methanobacteriota; class Methanobacteria; order Methanobacteriales; family Methanobacteriaceae; genus Methanobrevibacter; species Methanobrevibacter sp. Next base: position 311 of record NZ_JAFQQZ010000041.1, on the reverse strand, counting down.
GACAATGAAACAGCAATAAATGCATTGAGGGAAGAGAAGTTCACAGTCAAGGAAACCGATGTAATCGTTGTAGGGGTAAAGGACGAACCAAATGGACTCAACACAATGCTTGAAATCTTAGAGAAGGAAAGCATCAATGTGGAATACCTTTATGCATTCGTCAGCTCCAAGACCGATGAGGCCATTGTTGTTGTCAAGATAGAAAACTATGAGGATGGATTGAAAGCACTCCAAAATGGAAACGCAAACATCCTATCCAAAGAAGATTTAGCTGAATTATAAATCTTCTTATTTCTCTTTTTTTATTTTTT